>NZ_CAXSQB010000060.1:9899-19376 GCF_964239415.1 Clostridium sp. ATCC BAA-442
CCGGCTCTTGCGCGGATGCGGGGCGCGGAAAACCCCCGGCCCTGCGGGCCGGGGGTTTGGGACGCGCGTCAGCGGTCCCACTTCTCGATGAGGGCGCGGAGCTGGTCGGCGAACCGACCCAGATCCTTGTTGGTGCCGCCCTTGTTGTGGGCGATGACCTCCATGAGCCTGCGGCCCACATCCTCCAGGCGCTGGTAGGCCGGCGAGCCGCCGGAGGCGGGCTCGGGCTTCTTCTCCGGCGGCAGGCCGGGGGAGAGCATCTGGTTATCCAGCAGGTCGTAGACCTCTTCGTAGTTTGGGGCGTGGGCGGCCAGTCCCTTTTCCCGGAGGGTGTTGGCGTAGACCTCCGTCACCTCCTGGTCGCCGTGGACCACGAACACCTGCCTGGGCCGGGGGCTGAAGTGCTCGATCCACCGCAGCAGGCCGTCCCGGTCGGCGTGGGAGGAGAGGCCATGGAAGTTGACGATCCGCGCCCGCACGGCGATCTCCTCGCCGAAGAGCTTGACCGAGCCGACGCCGTTGAGGAGCCGGCGGCCCAGGCTGCCCTCGGCCTGATAGCCCACGAACACCACGGCGCACTCCGGCCGCCAGAGGTTGTGCTTGAGGTGGTGGCGAATACGGCCGGCGTCGCACATACCGGAGGCGGAGATGATCACCTTCGGGGTAGGGTCCAGGTTGAGGGCGCGGGACTCATCGCTGCTTTCGGTGATGGTAAGGCCGGGGAACTGGAACAGGGCCCCGCCCTTGAGGGCGGCGATGGCCTCCTCGTCCAGGTAGCCGTGGAGATCCCCGGAGAAGATGCGCGTGGCCTCGCCGGCCAGGGGGGAGTCCACCACCACGGAGAAGCCGGGCACGCTCTTGACGAGGCCCTGCTCCTTCATCTCCCGGATAAAGTACAGCAGCTCCTGGGTGCGGCCCACGGCGAAGGAGGGGATGATCACGTTGCCTCCATTGCCCAGGGTCTCGTCGATGATGGCGGCCAGGTCGGCGGTGTAGTCCGGATCCTTGTCCATGTCGTGGAGCCGGTCGCCGTAGGTGCTCTCGGTGAGCACATAGTCGGCGTCCCTGATGTACTGGGGGTCGCGGATGATGGGCTGATCCCGGTTGCCGATGTCGCCGGAAAAGACCACCTTGCGGGTGGTGTCCCCCTCGGTGAGCCACATCTCCACGCTGGCCGAGCCCAGCAGGTGCCCGGCGTCCACGAAGCGCACCTTCACCCCGTCGGCGATCTGAAGCGTGGTACCGTACTCGCAGGTGACGATGCGCTTGACCGCCTCCTCCGCGTCCTGGACGGTGTAGAGGGGCTCCACCGGCTCCTCCCCGGCCCGCTTGCCCTTCTGGTTCTGCCACTGGGCGTCGCTCTCCTGGATGTGGGCGGAGTCCCGCAGCATGATGGACAGAAGCTGCCCCGTCAGGCGGGTGCAGTAGATGTTGCCGGTGAAGCCCTGCTTCACCAGCAGGGGAATGCGGCCGGAGTGGTCGATGTGGGCGTGGGTGACCACCACAGCGTCGATATACCCGGCGGCAAAGTCCAGTTCCTGGTTGTCCCGCTCGTCCCGGCCCTGCTGCAGGCCGCAGTCCACCAGAATCTTCTTTCCCCCGCACTCCACACAGTGGCAGCTTCCGGTGACGGCCCTTGCCGCGCCGAAAAAGGTCAGTTTCATGGGGCACCTCCTTGTGCAGTTTCTACAAGGCTATTGTACTCCTAAAACCAGCCGGTGTAAATAGTCGGATAACGTCCGGTAAGACGGGCAGAAGATCCGCCTCCCTGCCGCTTGGGACAGTGCCTCGTTCCACTCCTCCAGGGTGTAGGTGTTGAGCGGCAGCACGCTGAGCAGGGTGAGCAGCCACTCCGGGTCCGCCCGGCCGTCCAGCCGGGCCAGAATGCGGTTCTCCATATGCTCCCCCCTTTTCCCATTTGTATGCCGCAGCTCTGCGTGCGGTCCCTTTTCTTTTGCGGAAACATCCAGTATACCGTAGGATAGCGGATCGGCATGACCAGGAACGCGGCCATCCAGTACGCCAGCGCCGGTGTCTGCTGCATCGCCGTCCCCATCTTCTCCCGGAGAACGCCGCGGCCTTTGACACGACGAACCCCCTGTGGTAGACTATGGCGGCACCATCTGAGGGGCCGCGGGCCTTTCATAAAGAACCGGACCGGCATACGTAGGAGCCGGTCCGGTTCTTGTTATGCGTTCCTTCTTACAGGTTTTTACAGGCCGCCCTCCACAATCTGGGCCTTGATCAGGTTGGTTGTGCCGGACTGGCCCAGGGGTACGCCGGCGGTAATCACCACCGTATCGCCGATCTGGACTGCGTTCTCCTTACGGGCCACATCCACAGCCAGGGAGAACATCCGGTCGGTGGAATCCACCTCGCCGGACAGGTAGGGGTGCACGCCCCAGGAGATGGCAAGCTGCCGCCGGGTGGACTCATTCTGGCACAGGGCCACGATGGGGCAGGCGGGGCGGAAGCGGGAAATGACTTTGGCGGTGTAGCCCGACCGGGTGGCCGCCAGGATGGCCGAGGCGTTCAGATCCATGGCGGTCAGACAGCAGGAGTGAGTGATTGCGTCGCTGATACCGGATACCACGGGCAACAGGCTGCGCTCCCGGAAGCGGCCCCAATAGTCGATGGCCTCCTCCGCGGCGGTGACGGTGTTGACCATGGTGGACAGGGCCTCAATGGGGTACTTGCCGGAGGCCGTCTCGCCGGAGAGCATGACGCAGGAGGTGCCGTCGAACACGGCGTTGGCCACGTCGGACACCTCGGCCCGGGTGGGACGGGGATTGCGGATCATGGAGTCCAGCATCTGGGTGGCGGTGATGACCGGCAGGCCGGCCCGGATGGTGGCCTTGATCATCTTCTTCTGGAGGATGGGCACCTCGTGGGCGGGGATCTCCACGCCCAGATCGCCCCGGGCCACCATGATGCCGTCGGAGGCGGCGATGATGCCCTCCAGGTTCTCAACGCCCTCCCGGTTCTCGATCTTGGCGATGATGCGGATATTGTCGCCGCCGTGCTTGCGCAGTTCGGCGCGGATGTCCTCCACGTCGCTGGCCTTGCGCACGAAGGAGGCGGCGATGAAGTCGAAGTCGTTGTCCACGGCGAACTTCAGATCCTCCCGGTCCTTGTCGGTGAGGGAGGGCAACAGAATGTGCACATCAGGTATGTTAATGGACTTGTTGCTGGACAGGGGGCCGCCGTTTTCCACCTCACAGTGGATCTCGTGGCCCTCTACCTTCTGGACCCGCAACTCGATGAGGCCGTCGTCCACCAGGATGCGGCAGCCGGGCCCCACCTCCTTGTGGAGGTTGGCATAGGTGACACTCACCCGGCGGCCGTCGCCGGGCACGTCATCGGTGGTCAGGATAAATCCCTGGCCCTGCTCCAGAGTCACGGGGCCGTCGGCAAAGGTCTTTATACGGATTTCGGGGCCCTTGGTGTCCAGAATGGTGGCCACGGGGGCGCCCAGGGTGTCCCGCACCTTCTTGAACATATTCAGCCGGGCCAACTGCTCGGCGTGGCTGCCATGGGAGAAGTTGAAGCGGGCAGCGTTCATGCCGGTCCGGATCAGCCGTTCAATGGTCTCCGCATGGTCCACCGCAGGCCCCAGGGTGCAGATGATTTTGGTCTTTCTCATGTTCATACAATCGTCCCTCCGTCGGGTATCCGAATCTCCAGGTCTCAACAAAAATCCGCAGATATCATACACCATCCCGCCCCGTTTGGGAAGGGTGAAATGGGTTAAATTTATGATTTCCGCCTACAATTTTTTCAAACCGTCCGCCGGGCCGGACACCGGAGCGCCGCCCAGCAGAGGGCCGCACCGGCGCAGCCGCAGGCGATACAGGCGGCGAGCATCCAGTTTGCGCCGCCCATATCCAAGGTCCAGCCGGCCAGCAGGCCGCCCAGCATTCCGCCCATGCCGTTGGAGGCCACCATCATCACCGTCTGGCCCCGCACCCGGTCAGCCTCGGGCACGGACTCATTGACAAAGTAGACCGACGCCGGGGTGAACAGGCCGTAGCCCAGCAGTTGCAGGGGCTGGGCCAGCAGGACGCCGGCGTAGTTGAAGGTACACAGCAGCGCCACGGCCTTGAGGGTGCCGAATACGGCGCTGATGAGCAGCAGCCGACCGCTGCCGAACCGGCGGAGCAGCTTTGGGAAGAGGAAGGCGGTGGGCAGCTCGAAGGCCCCCATCACAAACATGGCCAGGCCCAGATCGGCGTCGGTGCCGCCCCGGCTGGTGACCACGTTCACCAGGAAATTGGACAGGGGGAGCACCGCCGTCAGGCTCAGCAGCACCCCGGCCAGCATCAGTGTAAAGGACGGGTTGGACCGCAGCAGGGCCAGAGCCGACTGTGGCCTCGGCCCCTCCGCATCCCGGGCGCGGGGCCTGCCCCGGTAGGGCGGGTAGGTGGCCACCAGGGCGATCTCCGCCGCGACCAGCACCACATGGGTGAGCAGCGTGCTCTCCACCCCGGAGCGCCCCACCTGGAAGCCCAGGAACACACAGGTCAGGGCGTAGGCCAGGGAGCCCAGTCCCCGGCCCAGACTGTAGCGGATGGGGACGCCGTCGTTGATGAACTGGATGGCCATGGCGTCCATGAGGGGGTAGGAGGACACCTCCAGCCCGCCGATGACCGCCCACACCAGGGCGGTCTCCCCCAGCCCCATGCCCGGGGCGAGCCAGTACCAGACGCTCACCCCCAGGGAGAGGAGCATGGACAGGGAGACGATACGCTTGAGGGGAAATTCCGGGTGCCGGTCGGCAAAGCCCCCCAGCAGGGGCTGGCACACAATGCCCGCCAGGCAGCGCACCGAGGTCATCAGCCCGGCCTCCCCGTTGGAAAAGCCCCGGTCCAGCAGCAGGGCGGTCTGATAGCCCACGATGGAGGCAAACATGGCCCAAAAGCCGATCTGCATGGCCATATAGTGCCAGTCCAGCCGCCGGAGGGAGGGTTGTCTCTGTATGGTCAAGGCTCATTCCTCCGTATGTTCATATTGGAACAGGTTGTCCAGCCGGGTGGTGCTCGCAGTGTAGAGGGTGAGGGCTATATCCGGCTCCAGGCCCGCAATGGTGTCCAGCAAATCCCCCTCGAAATACCGCAGATCGATGGTGGTCAGCTCCGAGCAGGACAGGGCCAGGAAGGGGGTGAGGGCGCAGGCAAAGGAGTCCCGCAGCAGCACCACCCGCGGCCCGTCCGGATTTTTGTGGTTGGTGATGGTGGCGATGGGGTAGTCGCCGCCGGCGTAGTAGGTATAGGGGTTGCCGTTGAACCAGTCCTGCCGGGCCACCCGCTCGGGAAAGCACACCGACGTCTCAAAGGGGCCGGTGCGGGTAAAGCCGTAGGCGGGGCAGGAATAGGTCAGCTCGGAATCGAATTTTGGGGTATAGAGCGTGATGTCGTCCGCCCCGGCGTAGAGGGAGCCCACCCGCTTGCCCTGGCTGCCCAGGAAGAAGTGCTCCAGCACCCGGGTATCCCAGTTGGCCGGATCGGTGAGGGCCGGGTTGGCGGACAGGCCGTACCGCTCCTCCAGCTCGTCCGTCAGCGCCTGCCAGGCGAAAAAGGCCGCCTCGGGCTTCCAGTGGTGGTCGGTGCGGAAAAACCAGTTGGAGTAGATGCCGTTCTCCTCAAACAGGGGGCGCAGATCCACATAGTCCGTCCCACGCCGCTCCAGCTCGGCCAGGAAGGCGTCGGCGCTCTCGTTGCCATACTCCTCCACCCCGGTCGGGAGCAGCGCCTCCCCCCGCTGGAGCTTCTGTGGGGCGTTCACGTAGAGATAGGGGATTCCCAGGGCCTCCAGGTCCTGGGAAAACGCCGCCGTGGCGGCGGCGTTCTCCGCCACCTGCGGCCCGACGCCGGGCGCGGCCTGGAGATCCACAAAATTCAGCCCGCCGGTGGACAACCGCACCACGGTATTCTCCCCCACCGCGTCCTCCACCACCCGGCGGCCGGAGAGCCGCTGCACCCCGCCGTAGAGCTGGATAAACAGGTGATCCCGGTCCAGATCGCCGTTGACGGCGGACTCCGCCCCGTCCACAAAGGCCATCACGTCCCGGTTCTGAACGAAGGCCTTGAGCAGGGCCTCAAACTTCCCCTCCCCGCCGAAGAAGGAGGTGGCCAGTAGCAGGAATCCCGCCGCCACCGCCAGCAGGAAGACCGCGGCGGTCATGGTATTGCGTCGCTTCACGCTTCTGCCTCCTCAAAAATTGAAGTAGATGAAGGGGTTGTAGGTACCCTTGATCAGGAAGGCCGCCGACACCAGGAACACCGCCGCCGCCAGCACGGCGTAGCCCGCGTCCAGCAGGGGGCTGTCCTTTTTCGCGGCCCAGTCCCGCAGGCGGGGGGCCAGCGGTCCGGCGAAGAGCACCGACGCCGCCAGCACCGTCCAGTTCTCCCGCAGGTAGAGGGCGGTCAGATCGTCCCACCCCCCGGCGCCGAGGCCGAACATGGCCTGGAGGTACTGCCCCGCCGCCGCCAGGCTGTCCGCCCGGAAAAGCACCCAGGCAAAGTTCACCATCAGGAAGGTAAACAGCCATTTGGCCCACACCGGCCAGCCCCGGCCCAGCCCACCGTATTTTTCCAGCACCAGCAGCACGAAGTAGAACAGTCCCCAGGCCAGGAACGTCCAGTTGGCCCCGTGCCAGATGCCGGTGAGCAGCCACACTACGAACAGGTTGCGGATGTGTTTGGCCCTGGAGTCCACCCGGCTGCCCCCCAGGGGGAAGTAGACATAGTCCCGGAACCAGGTGGACAGGGAGATGTGCCACCGCCGCCAGAATTCGGTGATGGACCGGGAGATGTAGGGGTAATTGAAGTTCTCCAGGAAGTGGAAGCCAAACATCTTGCCAAGGCCGATGGCCATGTCGGAGTAGCCGGAGAAATCGTAGTAGATCTGCAGGGTGTAGCACAGGGCGCCCAGCCAGGCGAAGGAGGCGGACAGGCCGTCCCCCAGGCCGAAGGCCCGGTCGGCCACCACGGCCAGTTGGTTGGACAGGAGCACCTTCTTGCCCAGGCCCACGATGAACCGGCTGCACCCGGCGGAGAAGTCCGTCCAGGTCTCTTTGCGGTGGTCGATCTGCTGGGCTACCGTCTCATACTTGACGATGGGTCCGGCGATGAGTTGGGGGAAGAAGGAGATGTAAAGCCCCACCTTTAGGGGCGAGCGCTGCACCTCCCCCCGGTCCCGGTGGACGTCCAGCACATAGCTCAGGGCCTGGAAGGTAAAGAAGGAGATGCCGATGGGCAGCTCAATACCGGGAATGACAAAGGCCGCCCCCAGGCGGTTCAGAATACCCAGTGTAAACGTCAGGTATTTAAATACAAACAGGATACCAAGATTCACCGCCAGGGCGGTCACAAGAGGGGGCGCGCAGGTTCGTCCCGCTCGCTTGCAGGCATCCACCCACAGGCCGAAGCCGTAATTGGCCAGGATGGAGCCCAGCATGACCAGTACAAACCAGGGCTCCCCCCAGGCATAGAAGCCCAGGGAGGCCAGCAGCAGAAACACGTTCTGCCCCTGCCGCCACCTCCGCAGGGGCAGGTAATACACCAGCAGGACCACCGGGAGGAACAGGAAGAGAAACACCGAACTGGAAAAGAGCATGCCGCTTCTCCTTTAAGTCAAATACTTGCCCACGAACGGCACCTTGGAGAGGAGCCACGCCGCCGCCAGGGAGGCCAGGAATACCGCCGCCGTCAGCACCGGCACCGACAGCACAGGCGGGAAGGACAGGGCGGTAATGCCGAAGTTCCGCAGCAGCATGAGGAAGAACACGTGCACCAGATAGATGCCGAAGGACACCTTCGCCACGCCGGAAAACCGCTGGCGGCGGGAGCGCTCGTCGCTCACCCCCAGCAAATAGCGGAAGAGCACAAAGACCGCCGTGCTCATCAGGGCGATGTTGGGACTGTCATAGTTGTAAAAGGTCTGGGCCAGCGCCCCGCGCTGCTGGGACAGCCAGGCGGTGCCCCCCACGGTGACCGCCGCCCCTGCGATCCCCAGCAGGTAGATGAGGTACTCCGCCGGGCGGCTCAGTGTATACTCCTTTAAGTAATAACCCAGTACATAGTAGCCCACATAGCCCAGCACCAGCTTGATATTCAGGTAGCTCTGGTAGAGGCTCACCGTCTGGCTGGGCCGCAGGCGCAGAAGGGTGGGCAGGAGGAAGGTGAAGACAAACACCAGCAGGAAAAACCAGTGGAAATCCCCCCGGCCTGCCCCCCGCACGAAGGCACGCAGCACCGGGGTGACCAGATACAGGCCGAGCAGCATATAAAGGAACCACAGGTGAAAGCAGGTCTTTCCCAGGAGCACCTGATAGAGGGCTGCCCGGACGCTCTCCCAGCTCAGGCCGTGCACCTGTACCCGTTCCACCAGCGCATAGGCCGTCCCCCATACCGCCAAGGCGGCGGCGATACGCAGCATATGGCCGAAAAAAAGCTTGGAGGGGGGGAGGCTGTGCTTGGGGTCCAGCAAGAACATGCCGGAGAGCATGACAAACACCGGCACACACCAGTGGGTCAGCCCGTCGTACACGTTGAGCACCATAAAATCGGGCGTTCCCACCGGCGACGCCTCCAGGGCCCCGCCGGTTATGTGGACCACGATCACCGCCAGCATGGCGGTACACCGCAGCAGATCGGCGTAGGCCAGCCGGCCGCCTATGGTCTGACTCACCCCTTACCCCCGCTCCGGGACGAGCTCGATCCAGTAGCCGTCCGGGTCCTCAATGAAGTAAACGCCCATATCCGGGTTTTCAAAGCATACGCAGCCCATGGCCCGGTGCCGCGCCAGCAGCGCATCAAAGCGGTCGGTGACGAAGGCCAGATGGAACTCCTGCTCCCCCAAATCGTAGGGTTCGGTGCGGTCCCGCAGCCAGGTTAACTCCAGACGGAAGCCGGTCTCCCCGTCCCCCAGGTACACCAGCTTGAAGGAGCCGTCGTCGGCCTCCTTCTCCTCCTCCACCTCCAGCTCCAGCGCCTGCCGGTAGAAGGCCAGGGATCGCTCCAGATCCAGCACATTAAAGTTAAAATGATTGAATTGCAGCATGGTTTTTCCTCTTTTCTTCGGTTTTGCGGGCGTGGTTCTCTTCCCCGCCAGACTAGGGCTTGTTTGAAACTTGGCGATGTGCCCAGCAGCGAGGGATTTCGGCTGCTGGCAAGCAATTTTTTCGCGGGAATCCGGACGGATTTCAAGGAAAAATTGCGCCGTCCAGCGGTCAAAAGGCCCGCCGATTGGGCTTGTTGACATGTTTCAAACAGGCCCCAAAGCCTCGGTCTGTAGGGACCGGCGCCCCAGGGCGGCTTCTCTTGCCCCTTCGTGGCAGTTCCCCTTCTGCCCACATCGGCTCGCCGGACCAATGGCTCTGACCGTGTCCCGCAGCCGCGGGCGGGTGTGGGCACCCGCCCCTACAACTCTGCGGGTGGCCCAACACCCCCGCCTCCAAGTAGGGGGGGCCCTTGTGGC
>NZ_CAXSQB010000060.1:19386-20046 GCF_964239415.1 Clostridium sp. ATCC BAA-442
CCCCCCCCCGCGGGCGCACACAGTGCGCCTCTACAGCCGCTCCGCAAGCCTCCGTCCCGTCGGCGTCGCCGCTAAACCGCCGCTCCCGGTCTCCCGGAGTGAGGCGGGCAAAGCATCGCCCACGGCCCGCATGGCGTCGATGACCTCGTCGCAGGGGATGGCGCTCTCCACGCCGGACAGGGCCATCTCTGCGCAGGACAGGGCGTTGACCGCCCCCATCACATTCCGGTTGACGCAGGGCACCTCCACCAGCCCGGCCACCGGGTCGCACACCAGCCCCAGGGTGTTGGACAGGGCCATGGCGCAGGCGTGGGCCATCTGGCTGGGCGTGCCGCCCATCACATGAACCAGGGCGGCGGCCGCCATGCCGGAGGCGGAGCCCACCTCTGCCTGGCATCCCCCCTCCGCCCCGGAGATGGAGGCGCGGGTGGCGATCACCTGCCCGAAGCCGGCCGCCACATAGAGGGCCTCCACCATCCGGCGGTCGTCCAGGCCGTCCCTGGCCTGGAGGGGGAGGAGCACCGCGGGCAGCACCCCGCTGGCCCCCGCCGTGGGGGCGGCCACGATGCGCTTCATGCAGGCGTTGCACTCCCCCGTCTTGAGGGCGGCGGCGATCACCTGCCGTAGAATGGGAGGGCACAGCCCCGGCCCCTCCCCCTC
>NZ_CAXSQB010000061.1:0-3675 GCF_964239415.1 Clostridium sp. ATCC BAA-442
CCCTTTTTCATTTCTGGATTCCACAGATTTCTTTTATGCCCAGGGCAAACAAATTGCCCCGGTGTCGAAGCGGCGGCCCCCGCTATCGGAACCGTTCAACCGTCAACCCCGTCTTTTTCTCCAGAAAGGCGCGGAGCTCCTCCGGGGCAGCGCCCGTCACCCCCTCTTTATCGCAGAGCTGGCCGTGGTTCTTTCCCAGAATGAGCACCAGGTAACGGTCATTCTCCGCCAGCCGGAGGAGCTTGCTATATTTCCATTGAGTGGCCGCGCCGGCGATTTTGGTTTCATAGTGTTCCTCCAAAAAGCGCACCGTGCACACCTCCATCCCCGGCAGGGCATTCCGCCTGGCAAAGAAGGCGTTGATTGCGTCCTCCCCCAGCAGAACGGCCAGCATCAGGACGGCCACCGCCCCATTGAGCGCCACAGTTCCCCACTCGCCCCAGGAGACCCAGGCCGACAGCAGGCTCAGCACCAGGAGCACCCAGCACCAGACGCGCAGCAGCCGTGAGCGCGTCCTGCGGACGGTTTTACGCAGAGCCCTGGCCAGCGCAGACAGCGCCCTCCGGTCATAAGTGGTACTGCATATGATTTCCATAGAAAAACCTCTCTTTCGTCTGCGTGGGTATAGAATAGCAAATATCCCGCGCCGCTGGCAAGAAAGATTTTCTTACGATTCCTTGAAGCCTCTGTAAGAAAGAACCCTATGCTTCGGGCCGCCCGAGCGGGCGGCCCGTTTTTTCGGAAAGGAGTCTCTATGCCAAGCTCTTCCATCGAGGCCCTGGGCCGCTTGATCTCCCGCCAGGTGGCCGGGCACCCTGACCGTGCCCGCGCCCTGCTCCGCACGGCCTACACCCTGGTGGGGGTACAGATGAAGTACTTCCCGCCCAAAAACGTGCTCCCCGCCCGGTGCGCCATGCAGGGGGACACGGCCCGCTCCATGGCCGCCGCCCTGGGCCGCCCCGGCCGGGCGGCCTGCGTCAACATCTTCCTCCCCTGCGAGGTGCTCCACGCCCTGAACATCCCCCCGGTGCTGCCCGAGGGGCTGTCCTGCTATCTGGTGTCCACGGCGGCGGAGCGGGTGTTCGTGGAGGCGGCGGAGGAGCGGGGCGTGCCGGAGAGCTACTGCTCCTACCACAAAATCCTGCTTGGCCTGGCCGAGACCGGCGTCATGGCCAGGCCCCGGTTCATCCTCAACACCTCCCTGGCCTGCGACGCCAACCAGCTCACCTTCCGCCGGCTGGCGGAGTTCTGGGACGTCCCACGCTTCACGGTGGACGTGCCCTACGCCCCCTCGGAGGAGAGTGTCGCCCAGGTGGCCGAACAGCTCCGGGCCATGGCGGCCTTTGTCCAGGCCCACGGGGGGCGCCCCCTGGAGGAGGACGCGCTGCGGGCCGCGGTGGCCCGCTCCCGGGCCACCGTGGAGGGCTACCACCGCTACCTGTCCCTGCGGGCGGAGCGCTCCCTCTCTGACGAGATGACCTCCGAGATGCTCTCCGTCTTCGCCACCCACTCCATGCTGGGTTCGCCGGAGGCCCTGCGCTACACCGAGCAGCTCTGCGCCCAGGTGGCCGCCCTGCCGGAGGGGCGGCGTGGAAAGCGGATTCTGTGGCTGCACACCCTCCCCCACTGGCAGGACAGCCTGCGCGCCCTGCTGAACTTCCGCCCCGACGTGGAGATTGTGGGGTGCGACATGGCCCTGGATGCCGATGTGCTCCCCGAGCCGGAGCGCCCCTATGAGTCCATGGCCCGGCGGCTGGTCTGCTCCTCCTTCAACGGCGGTGCGGAGCGCCGGGCGGAGCGGGCAGCGGAGCTGGCCCGCCTCCTCCGGGCCGACGGGGCGGTGTACTTCTGCCACTGGGGCTGCAAGCAGACCTCCGGCGCGGCCCAGCTCGTCAAACGCCGGCTGGAGGCCGCCGGGTTCCCCACCCTGGTGCTGGATGGGGATGGCTGCGACAGCGGCAACGTGAACGACGGCCAGATGGTCACCCGGCTCCAGGCCTTTCTGGAGCTGCTGGAGGGATGCAGATGATCGGATATACCTGTAAATACACCCCCGTGGAGCTGCTGGCCGCCCTGGGCGGCCAGCCGGCCCTTCTCAACCGGGAGGCTAACGCCTTCTCCCACGCCGAGGCGCTGACCCACAACCACTTCTGCTGCCACGCCAAGGCGGTGCTGGAGGAGTGCCGCCGGGACGGCGTGCGGGAGCTGGTGCTGGTCAACTGCTGCGACTCCATCCGCCGCTGCTACGACGTGCTCCGCGCCCAGGGCGGGCTGGATTTCCTCTTCCTGCTGGACCTTCCCCACCACGACGACGGCTGCGCCAAGGCCCGGCTCCGGGGGGAGCTGGAGCGGCTGGCGGAGGAGTACGGGGCCTACCGGGGCACCACCTTGGACGAAGCGGCCCTCCGGGCCGCCTTTACGCCCCCTGTCCCCCTGCCGGACGGCCTCTTCCTGGCTGTCACCGGGGCGCGGGCCGGGGCGGGCCTGCTGGAGGCCCTGCGGCGGGTCTCCCCCCTGCCGGTGGCCGACCTGACCTGCGGCGGCAACCGGAGCCTGCCGCCCCCGCCGGAGGGGCTGGACGGCCTGGACGGCCTGCTGGACTGGTACGCCGGGGCTCTGCTGGGGCAGATCCCCTGCCTGCGCATGGACGCGGTGGGCCGCCGGGAGGAGCTGCTGAACCACCCCGGCCTCAAGGGCCTGGTGTACCACACCGTCAAGTTCTGCGACTTCTACTCCTTCGAGTACGAGAACCTGCGCAGGCGCACCGCCCTGCCCCTGCTCAAGGTGGAGACCGACTTCACCCCCCTGTCCAGCGGGCAGCTCTCCACCCGGCTGGAGGCCTTTCTGGAGGGGCTGGAGCTCCGCCCCGCCCCTGCTTCCGCCGCCCGGCGGGGGGCCTATGTGGCGGGCATCGACAGCGGCTCCACCACCACCAACGTGGTGGTGCTCGACCGGGCGGGGAACGTGGCCGCCTCCGCCATCGTCCGCACCGGCCCAAAGGCCAGCCAGGGCGCGGAGAAGGCCTTCGCCGCCCTGGGCGGCTTCACCCCGGAGGACATGGCCGCCATCGTGGCCACCGGCTACGGCCGGAACAACATCCCCTTCGCCACCGGGCAGGTGACCGAGATCACCTGCCACGCCCGGGGGGCCCACCGCCTGTACCCGGAGGCCCGGGCCATCGTGGACATCGGCGGCCAGGACAGCAAGGTCATCTGTCTGGACGAGTCGGGCGGCGTGACCAACTTTGTGATGAACGACAAGTGCGCCGCCGGCACCGGACGGTTCCTGGAGCTGATGGCCCGCACCCTGGAGCTGAACCTGGATGAGATGGCCCGCGTCGGCCTGCACTGGGAGCAGGAGCTGACCATCTCCAGCATGTGCACCGTCTTTGCCGAGTCGGAGGTGGTGTCCCTCATCGCGGACAACCACTCCGCCGCCGACATTGTCCACGGCCTGAACCAGTCGGTGGCCGCCAAGACCGCCGCCCTGGCCAGCCGCGCGGGGGCCAAAGGGCCCTATATGATGACCGGCGGCGTGGCCCGCAACCGGGGCGTGACGGAGGCGCTGGAGGCCCGTCTGGGCGCGCCCCTGTGGCTCCCCCCCGAGCCGGATCTCTGCGGAGCCCTGGGCGCCGCCCTCTTCGCTCTGGACAGCATACAATAAAAGGCCGCGGGG
>NZ_CAXSQB010000061.1:3683-7849 GCF_964239415.1 Clostridium sp. ATCC BAA-442
CGCCCCCCCCCCCCCCCCCCCCCCCCCCCCCCCCCCCCCCCCCCCCCCCCCCCCCGGGCTCTCGTTATATACGTTTATTTCCCCCGGCGGGCGTCGCAGACGAGCTTGACGAGCTGGATCACCAGGGTGGGCAGGAAGGCCAGCAGGATGATCTCGCCCAGGTTGGCAAAGCCGAAGGCGGGGGCCACCATAAAGAGGCTCTTGAGCCCGGGGGTGAAGAGCACCAGCAGCAGAAGCACCACACCGGCAAGGAAGGCCAGGACGGAGTACTTGTTGGTGGATAGCTTCAGCCGGAAAATGGACTCGGACCCCCGGCAGTTGAAGCCATGGAACAGGCGGGCCAGAGTGAGGGTAGCGAAAGCCATGGTGGAGGCCATCACAGCGTCGCCCCCCTGGTAGCCCAGGTAGAAGGCGATCATGGTGACGATGGCGATAAGCAGGCCCTGGCCGCCGATGCGGGCCAGGAGGGGCCGGTTGAGAATGGGCTCCCTGGGGTCCCGGGGCTTTTGGTCCAGCAGGCCCTTCCGGGCGGGCTCCATGCCGATGGCGATGGCGGGCAGGGAATCGGTGAGCAGGTTGATGAACAGCAGGTGCACCGGCTGGAAGGGCACGGGCAGGGCCAGCAGGGAGGCGTAGAGCACGCAGAAAATGCCGGCGGTGTTGCCCGAGAGAAGGAACTGGATGGCGTTTTTGATGTTGGCGTAGACGCTGCGGCCGTTGACCACCGCCTTGACGATGGTGGCGAAGTTGTCGTCGGCCAGGATCATGGAGGCGGCGTCCTTGGACACCTCCGTGCCGGTGATGCCCATGGCCACTCCGATGTCCGCCTTTTTGAGGGCGGGGGCATCGTTGACGCCGTCGCCGGTCATGGACACGATATTGCCCCGGCGCTGCCAGGCGTTGACGATGCGGATCTTATGCTCCGGGGATACCCGGGCGTAGACCGAAATGCGGGGCAGGCGCTCGTCCAGCTCAGTGTCAGTCATGCCGTCCAGCTCCACGCCGGACACCGCCTCGTCCCCGTCCCGGAAGATGCCGAGCTGCCGGGCGATGGCGGAGGCGGTCACCTTGTGATCGCCGGTAATCATGATGGTGCGGATGCCGCCCCGCTTGGCGTCGGCCACGGCCTGGACGGCCTCGGGCCGGGGCGGGTCGATCATGGAGATGAGGCCAATGAAGGTAAAGCCGTTCTCATCCTCCAGGGTGAGGGGGCGCACGGCATCCAGCTCCTTATAGGCGAAAGCCAGCACCCGCAGGCCCTCCATGGACAGCTCCATGTTGACCCGGGCCAGCTCCTCCCTCCGCTCGGGGGTCATCTCCACCTTCCCCTCCCGGGTGAGCAGGTGGGTGGAGCGGTTCAGCAGCACATCGATGGCTCCTTTGGTGAAGAGGGTAGGCACCCCATCAATGTCGTGGAGGGTGCTCATCAGCTTGCGGTCGGAGTCAAAGGCCAACTCGCCCAGACGGGGGTGCTGGGCGCGGTAGCTCTCCTCGTCCACGCCGAACTTTTCGCCCAGCATCACCAGGGCCACCTCGGTGGGATCGCCGATGGCGGTGCCCTCCTTCTCGTTGTTGGTGGCGTCGCTGGCCAGCAGGGCCGCCTTGAGCAGCAGCCTCTGTACGTCGTTGACCAGGCTCAGATCCTCTCCCTCCAGCAGGGAGCCGTCGGCGTACACCTTCTGAGGGGTCATCTTGTTCTGGGTCAGGGTGCCCGTCTTGTCCGAGCAGATGACGGAGACGGAGCCCAGGCTCTCCACCGCCTTGAGATCCTTCATAATAGCGTTCTGGCGGGCCATCTTCTGGGTGCCCATGGCCAATACGATGGTGACAATGGAGGACAGGGCCTCGGGGATAGCGGCCACGGCCAGGGCCACGGCAAACATGAGGGAGTCCAAAATGCCCATGCCGGTGCGGAAGATGGACAGGGCAAACACCACCGCGCAGATGGCCATGATGACCATGGCCAGCTTGGCGGAGAAGCTGTCCAGGCTCTGCTGCAGGGGGGTCTTGCGCTGCTGGGTCTGGTTCATAAGGGCGGCGATCTTGCCCAGCTCGGTGTCCATGCCGGTGCCGGTGACCAGCACCGTGGCCCGACCGTAGGTCACCAGGGAGCCGGAGAACACCATGTTCTTCTGGTCGCCCAGGGCCACCTGGTCGGCATCGATGGCCTCGGCCGTCTTGTCCACGCCCTCGCTCTCGCCGGTGAGGGAGGACTCGTTGACCTTGAGGGAGAAGTTCTCCAGCACCCGGCCATCGGCCACCACCATGTCCCCGGCCTCCAGCAGGACGATGTCGCCGGGCACCACGTCGGCGGAGGGGATCTCCACCCGCACGCCGCCCCGCATCACCTTGGCCGTGGGGGAGGCCATGGCCTTGAGACTCTCCAGGGACTTCTCCGCCTTCTCATACTGGACGGTGCCCAGGATCGCGTTGAGCACCAGCACGGCGAAGATGACGATGGTGCTCTCCACATTGCCGGAGAAGGCGGAGATCACCGCTGCGATAATGAGTATGAGTACCATGAGATCCTTAAACTGCTCCAGAAAGACCTGGAGCGTGCTCTTTTTCTTTCCCTCGGAGAGCTTGTTGGGGCCGTACTGCTCCGCCCGGCGGCGGGCCTCCTGGGCGGACAGCCCCTCCGCGGAGGCGTTCTGCGCCTCCAGGGCCTGCTGCGGTGTCTTTCTGTAATAGGCCTGTGTCATATCACTCGTTCCTTTCCCAGTGTTCTCCGGCGGAGAGGCGACAAAAAAAGACCTTCCGCCAACCGCTGCATGCCACAGCAGTTGTCGAAAAGTCTTGTTACCGCATTGGGCGCATGCCGCCAGGCCGGAAACCCGGACCGTGGTGTTGACGGCATACCTTCAAACTACTCCCTTTTCAACTGCTGTTATCATAGCATAGTCTCACCTTTAAGTCAATCTAATTTTCCATTATGGGCCATTCCGCCCCCCCTTATACCTTTTCCGGTTGACGGGCGCACCGGCTTTCGCTATACTGGGAGTACAATTGGTATGGATCAAAAAAGGAGAGTCCCATGCATTCAAACTTTGTCAAGCGCCTGCTCAAGGCGGCCTGGGTTCTGGAGCTGGTGGTCGCCGTCCTCATTCTGGCCGTCACCCTGCTGGAGCTGTTCCTTCTGGGGGAGGGAACCCTTTCCCAGGTGCTGGGGGGGAGCTTCAGCGCCGACGCCTTCTTCGCCGACGCCATGACCATCGTGGTGGGCATCGAATTTGTCAAAATGCTGATGCTCCACACCCCCCGGGCGGTCACCGACGTGCTGCTCTTTGCCATCGCCCGGCAGCTTGTGGTCAACCACTCCAGCGCGGTGGACACCCTGCTGGGCGTGGCCGCCGTGGCCCTGATCTTCGTCATCAAGAAGTTTCTCCACACCGACGGGGACGACGCGCCCGCCGGAGACGGCCGCCCCTGAAGGCCGGAGAAGCGGAAGCCGCTGGGCTTCCGCTTCTTTTTTGCGCCCGGGTGAAAGATTTCCCGCCCCTCAATCGTATTAGGGGTGAAAGCGCTTTGACTCAATGGCAAAGGATGTGAGACACATGCCTGTCACACTGGACCGCGGGGAGGCCGAACGGCTGGTGCACGCCTATTCCGACCTGATCCTCCGCCTGAGCTACACCTACCTCAAGAGCACCGACGACGCCCAGGATATCTGCCAGACGGTCTTTCTCAAGCTGCTCCAAAAGCCCCAGGCCTTTTCCTCTCCGGAGCATGAGAAGGCCTGGATCATCCGCACGGCGGTCAACCTGTGCAAGGACCATCTGAAAAGCGGCTGGCGGCGCGCTACCGTAGCCCTGGACGCGGCGGAGGCCGTACCCGCCCCCGCGGAGGAGGAGGGCAGTCTTCTCTCCGCCGTCAACCTGCTTCCCCCCAAATACCGCACCGTTATTTACCTGTACTACTACGAGGGCTACGCCGCCCGGGAGATCGCCCAGCTTCTGGGCGAAAAGCCCGCCACCGTTTCCACCCAGCTCAACCGCGGACGCCAGCAGCTCCGCACACTCTTAGAAAGCGAGGGAATGACATGAGCAACCGCTATCGGGATTCCATGGACCGGCTCCACTTTACCCAGGAGCAGAAGCAGGAGATGGTGGACCGCCTGATGGAGGCCGGGCCGGTCTCCTCCGTCCGCCGCCCCCTCCGGTTGGGGG
>NZ_CAXSQB010000061.1:7859-11659 GCF_964239415.1 Clostridium sp. ATCC BAA-442
CCGCCGCTCCGCGGCGGTGGGTGCAGCCGCCGCCCTGGCGCTCAGCCGGGGGGGGGCGGGGGCCACCGGCGCCCTGGGCAGCGCCGGGGACGCCTTTGCCGGCCTGTTCGGCGGCGGCCACGCCGAGACGGAGATTATCGACCAGATCGGCTACCCCATCGGGGCCAGCGCCACCAGCAACGGCGTCACCATCACCGCCGACGCCATCATGGGGGACACCTACTCCTACGCCATCGTCTACTCCATCCGCCGGGACGACGGTTCCCCCCTGGTCAGCGACGAGACGCTGGCGGCCGGAGCCGAACGGGATGGCCTGCTCCCCCTGAGATTCCGCAATTACGGCACTCAGGTGCGCACATCCGGCGGCGGGGCGCACGGCTCCTCCTGGTTCTATGACGCCGACCCCGCCGACAACGCCATCCAGTTCGTGGAGATGATGACTCAGGACCAGCCCCTCAAGCCGGGCACCGCCTCCGTCAAGTTCCAGGATCTGTCGGTCTACACGGACAACGACTACCGCACCAGCGAGACACTGGCTGAGGGCACCTGGAGGCTGAAATTCGACTTTGCCTTTGAGGACTCCTCCATCTCCCTGCCCGCCGGCCAGTCCTTCACCCTCAACGGCATGGACGCCACCCTGGATGGCGTCACCCTCTCTCCCCTGTCCATCCAGGTGGACTACACCGTCCATCAGGAGCTGGTGTGGAGCGAAAACCGGGAGAGCGGCCGGGAGAACGAGTATGACCGGGAGCAGAGCTACCGCTACTTTGAGTCCCTGCCCGTGGTGATCACCTACACCGACGGCACCACCCAGGATCTCACCAACGCCGGCGGCGGCATCACCCCCGGAGACGGGGAGACCGTCTGCCAGAAGAGCCGGATCTTCGACGAGCTGCGCCCCCTGGACGAGGTGGCCTCCGTCACCGTGGGAGACATCGTCCTCCCCGTCAGCGCCGGATAACCGCCCGTCCATAGGCCGCACATATACCCCTATAAAGAGATCATATAGGGCCCGGCCATTCCCCTGTGTTATAATAGAGGCAGCAATAACAGACAGGAGGAATCCCTATGATGATCCAAGGCGTTCTGGGCCCCATCGACACCGCTGGACTGGGCCAGACCCTGATGCATGAGCACATCACCTGCGCCGACTGGTCCATGCGCATGAATTTCGGCGCCCGCTTCTTTGAGTTTGACCAGGTGGCCGAGATCGCCGCGGGACAGCTCGGCAAGGCCAAAGCCCTGGGCGTGCGCACCGTGGTGGACGGCACCCCCGTCAACCTGGGCCGGGATATCCGCCTGATCCGGGAGGTGGCCCGCCGCACCGGCCTGAACTTCATCGCCTCCACCGGCTTCTACTACCAGGAGGAGCCCTGGCTGTACTTCCGGGACGAGGAGGAGATCTACGACCTGCTGATGGGCGACTGCGCCGACGGCATCTCCGGCACCGACAGCAAACCCGGCATACTCAAGGCCGGTGTGGGCCGCGGCGGCCTCACTCCCCTGCTGCAAAAGGTGCTCCACGCCACCGGCCGGGTGGCGAAGGAGACCGGCCTGCCTCTGTTCTGCCACCATGACCCCTCCACGGCCGCCGGCGGGGCGATTCTCGACCTGCTGGCCTCCTGCGGCGTGCCCGCCTCCCGGGTGATCCTGGGCCACAGCGGCGACACCGACAACCTGGAGTACCTGACCGCCATGCTGGAGCGGGGCTGCTGGCTGGGCATGGACCGCTTCGGCTTCTGCGACCGGGACCTGGGCCTGGAGCCCCGGGTGGACACCATCGCCGCCCTGTGCCGGGCCGGCTGGGGCCACCGGCTGCTGCTCAGCCATGATCTGGCCGCCTATCTGGCCTTCTGGGACAGTTGGGAGACCACCAAGCACTCCGACTGGCTGCATCTGGAGGAGGATTACACCTTCATTCACCGCCGGGTGCTCCCGCTTCTGGAGGAGCGGGGCCTGAGCCGGGCGGACATCGACCGCCTGCTGACGGGCAATCCCCGCGCCTTCTTTGAGGGCGTTTAAAAGAAAACACAGGAGCGGGGGCCCGCCTGGGCCTCCGCTCCTCAGCCTGTCGAAAAAGTCTTTTCGACAGGCTGACGAACCTTTTGAAACTCTGAAAAAGTTTCAAAAGGTCGTTTGATCCAACGCGAAAGGGAACCCTGACGGTTCCCTTTCACACTATCCTTCCCTCCGACCCCTTTGACAGGAGGGTCTATTGACAGCCTGAGGAGCGGAGGCCCACCTGGGCCCCCGCTCCTGTTCGTTATGCCGGGTAGCGGGTGCGCACGGAGAAACCCTCCCGTTCCAGAGAGCTCCGGGTGATCTCCCGGCCCCAGTGGATGGAGCTGTTGTAGTTGCCCTCGGTGACCATCACCGAGTTCTCCTTCTTCTCCAGCACCACCACCGTGTGGTAGTCGCCGATGCGGATCATATCTCCCACGCGGATGGCCTCAAAGCTCCGGTGAGTGCGGGCGGGCAGCGTACCAAAGGCCGCATCACTACAGATGAGGGCAAAGCCCTCACAGCCGTAGCCGCCGGAGCGCAGCGCCTGGGAGGCGTAAAAGTTGTCGTTCGTCCAACGCATTCCCTCGGGGTAGTCGGCCTTCAGCGCGGTAATGGCGGCATAGACCGCCTCCTCCGTGGGACCTTCGGGCTCCGGCCGCTCCGGGTTTTCCTCCCCCGACACGGTAAGCAGCACCGTCTTGATATGTACCCCGCTGTCACCGCCCTGTTCCATCTTCAGCACCACAGCCGCCTGGCCGGGGGCCACCGCTGTGATAAGGCCGGTGCCGCTGACCGTCACCACCTCCCGGCTGGAGTCGGAGGTGCAGTAGGCGTCAAAGCTCAGTGGGCCGGGTACAACGGCCCCCATAGGGAAGCCGTAGGTGAGCTGCTGCCGCTCCCCCACCGCCATCTCGGTGCGCTCCACGGTAAACGTGATGTCTTCAAGCGCCGCAGGGGTGGCGGGGCCGTCCAGGCCCACCTCCGCGCCGGCGGCCTGGAGCTGCTTGGTCAGACGCATGAACAGGGTCACGCCCTCCGCCCGGGTTACCGGCCGGGCCGGGTTCATCCGCCCGGCGCTGTCCCCCTCCATCAGGCCGCACCGCCGCATCTCCTCCACGCTCTCCGCCGCCCATCCGCTGATGGAGGCAGTGTCCTGAAAGCGCGCCGGGGCGCCGGCGTCGTCGGGCAGAATGACGCCCTTTTCCTCCAGATAGCGCGCCAGCAGGGTGGCCACCTGCTCCCGGGTGATGGTACCCTCCGGGTGAAAGGTAGTGGCGGAGGTGCCCTCCACCACGCCGCTGGCACTGGCCCAGTAGACTGCGGGAGCAAAGTAGTCGGCAGCCGTCACATCGGTAAATTGCCCCGTCTGCTCCACCGCGTCCCTGTCAATGCCCTCCAGGCGGCTGAGTATGGCCACAAACTGGCCCCGATTAAGCACCTCGCCGCCCTCAAAGCTCCTCCCGAAGGGGAGAATCAGGCTGTTATCCAAGGCGTAGGCCGTGGCCTCCCGATACCAAGCCTCTGCGCCGTTGTCGATCCAGCGGTCATAGTACCAGTCCAACCGGTCCACGTCCCAGTAGTCCCCCGCGGCCAGGGCGGGCGCGGCGGAACCCGTCAGCGCGGCCGTCAAGGCCAAAGCCGCCAGCCTGCGGCCCCAGTGTCGGTTCTGTCTCATTCAATTGCCCCCTTTTCCAGTCCGTTTCTGTCCTCTACTTTACGGGATAGCCCCCCTCTTTGTCAACCGGCAGTTCCCGCCAAATCAGCAGAGCGGGGGGGGGGGGGGGGGGGGGGGGGGG
>NZ_CAXSQB010000061.1:11669-19802 GCF_964239415.1 Clostridium sp. ATCC BAA-442
GTCCGTAGCCGGACCGCCCGCTCTGCTTTACCGCTGGTACTCGAATTCCAGGTTATAGAGGGAGACGATGTCCCCGTCCTGAATTCCCATCTCCTCCAGCCGGTCAAACAGGCCGGACTGGCGAAGCATCCTGTCAAACCAGTTTCGGGACTCGTAGTCCCCGAAGTTGACGTTGGCCATGAGCCGCTGGAGCCAGGGGCCCTCCACCAGCCAGGTGTCGTCCTCGTGGGTGATCTCCAGGGGCTCGGACATGTCCACCTCCGGCGGGCGCTCCACATAGGTGGGCTCGTACACCGTGATGGGCGGCAGGTGCTCCAGCTCCCGGGCGGCGGCGTACATCAGCTCCCGGGTGCCCTGCTGGGCGGCGGCGGAGATCTCATAGAAGGGCAGGCCCAGGCCCTCCACATGGGTTCTCAGGGCCTCCAGAGCGGAGCGGTCAGCGGCAATGTCCACCTTGTTGCCCGCCACCAGCATGGGACGGCTCTCCAGCCCGGAGCCGTACTCCTTCAGCTCGGCCTGGATGGCCTCAAAGTCGGCCACCGGGTCGCGGCCCTCGCTGCCCGACACGTCCACCACGTGGATAAGCAGGCGGCAGCGGTCGATGTGCCGCAGGAAGTCGTGGCCCAGGCCCGCCCCCTCAGCCGCCCCCTCGATGATGCCGGGGATGTCGGCCAGGACGAAGGAGACACCCTCCTCCACATACACCACGCCCAGATTGGGAAACAAGGTGGTGAAATGGTAGTTGGCGATCTTGGGCCGGGCCTTGCTCACCACAGAGAGGAGGGTGGACTTGCCCACATTGGGGAAGCCCACCAGGCCCACGTCGGCCAGCAGCTTGAGCTCCAGAATCACCTGCCGCTCCTGGCCAGGCAGGCCCGCCTTGGCAAAGCGGGGCACCTGCCGGGTGGGGGTGGCGAAGTGCTTGTTGCCCCAGCCCCCGTTCCCACCCCTGGCCAGTACAAAGCGGTCGGTTTGGGACATGTCGCAGATAATCTCGCCCGTCTCCGCGTCCCGCACCACCGTGCCGCGGGGGACCTTGATGACCAGATCCTCCCCGTCCTTGCCCGAGCAGCGCTTGCCTTGGCCGTCCATGCCGTTGGCGGCCACATACTTGCGCTTATAGCGGAAGTCCATCAGGGTGGACATATGCTCGTTGATCTCCAGAATCACGCTGCCGCCCCGGCCGCCGTCGCCGCCGTCGGGGCCGCCCGCGGCCACGTACTTCTCCCGGTGGAAGGCCACCGCGCCGTTGCCGCCGCTGCCCGCCTTGACGGTGATGCGGGCGGTATCTACAAAGGGTGCTGCCATAAAAACCTCCTTGCCACAGGGTGGCTCGTCCCATAGGGGCGGCCCTTGCGGCCGCCCGGAGCCTGCGCCCCGATAAAATAAGCCCCGAACGGGAATCCGTCCGGGGCTAGTTTACCCATATTTACTGGGCGATCTCAACGATAGAGACCTGCTTGCGGTCCTTGCCCAGGCGCTCAAACTTGACTCTGCCGCTCTTCATGGCGAACAGGGTGTCGTCGCTGCCCTTGCCGACATTGACGCCGGGGTGGATATGGGTGCCCCGCTGGCGGACCAGGATGTTGCCGGCCAGGACGAACTGACCGTCACCCCGCTTCACGCCCAGACGCTTGGCCTCGGAATCGCGGCCGTTGCGGGTGGAGCCGACGCCCTTCTTGTGGGCGAAGAACTGAAGACCGATGTTCAGCATGGTGTCACACCTCCAAACTTGTGTGTTAAAAACGTCGCCGTGACGGAGGTCATTCCTCCTCCATCACGCTGATATGGTCGGGATACTCCTCGTGCAGGCTGGCAAAGTGAACCATGAGAGCCGCCAGAAGGGTCTGACAGGTGGACTCATTGGCCTCGCTCAGGCCGCCGGGGATTTTCATGGTGATGGAAGCGTCGCTCTCCCGCACCTTGACCGATGCCCCCAGGCCCAGCACGTCGTTGACGGCGCACTCGGTCAGACGGACGGCGCTGGTGACTGCGGCGCAGATAATATCGCTTCCCTCATCGGCGTAGCCACTGTGGCCCTGCACGGTGAAGCCCACAATGCGCTCTCCCTCCATGTGAAAGGTGACGGTAGTCATCTTACACGGAGATCTTGCCGATGGTCACCTTGGTATAGGGCTGACGGTGGCCCTGCTTGCGGCGGTAGCCCTTCTTCGGCTTGTACTTGAAGACGATGACCTTCTTGCCCTTGCCGTTCTTCACCACGGAGGCGTCCACCTTGGCGCCCTCCACCACGGGAGTGCCCACGGTGATCTTGTCGCCGTCGATGACAGCCAGAACCTTGTCGAAGGTCACGTTCTCGCCGGCCTCGCTGGCCAGCTTCTCGATGAACAGGGTATCACCCTCGGTCACCTTGTACTGCTTGCCGCCGGTCTCGATGATCGCATGCATGTAGTTTCAACTCCTTCATTACGGGCTCGCTGTCGGGGGAGGAGGTTTCCCTCACTTGTTTGTCGCGCTGCGCGCCCTCCGCGACGGCCAACGGCTCAACACTCCGCTGAAACTGCTGCCAGACTGCGTCCGGCCTGCTCTCAGTCTGCGTGTTTTGCTGCTGCCCTGCTCTCAGGTGTCTCCGCGCTTCGTTCCCATTCAAAGCGGCTCTGATAGTATATCAGCACAAATCTGATAAGTCAAGCTTTTTTCTTCTATTTGGTTACCGGCTCACCTTTTTCCGGTATGTTGTCGGCTCAAAGGCTCCAATGGCCTCACAGACGCCGCACACATCCGGCCGGTGGTCGAAGACAGCGCCACAGAACACACAGCGGTAACCGTCTACTGTGACCACCTGCTCCTGGGACACGGGTTCGGACTCCTTTTCCGGATGGTTGCGCTTGAGCCCTGCCAAGGCACTCATAAAACGGAATTCATGGTCCTTCTCAATTTGAGAAATCTGCTCAAAGAGCACCGCGATCTCGTCCAGCCCCTCCTCGCGGGCAGTTTGGGCATAGCCGGGATAGAGCTTGGTCCACTCCCCATATTCCCCGGTCATCGCCTCCTGAAGGTTGTCCGCCGTGCTGCCGATGCCGCACAGCCTCTGATACATCAGTTTGCCGTGGACTCCTTCATTCTGTGCCATCCGCTCAAAGAGCTCGGCCACTTCAGCATAACCCTCCTGCCGGGCCTTGTCGGCAAAAAAGAGATACTTATTGCGGGCCATAGACTCCCCGCTGAAGGCATTCCACAGGTTCTGCTCGGTACGCGTCCCTTTTATATCCATATTGATTCTCCTTAAATAATAATAATTACTATTATTATATTATTTTTCTTTTGGTTGTCAAGAGAAAAATTCGTACCGATCAGCCCGCCATAACGGGAGTTCTGTTGTTGGCTGCGACCGTTCTGCCGGGATGGCAGCACCTAGTGGGCCAGCCGTCCGAAGTACCAGCCGGTGACACCGTCCTTCTTCACCAGCGCCCGGTCGGAGATGCGCCGCACCACCGAGAGGGTGTCGCCGGGGCGCACCGCCAGACGGTAGTCGGTGGAGTCCTCACACCGGGTCACTCCCCGGTCCACATAGAGATACTCGGTGAGCACCTCCAATACCCGGCCGGTCTCCAGGTGGCGGCAGAGGGAGAGCTCCGCCCCCCGCTCCAGCACCTCCAGGGCGTTGCGCCCCCAGCGGATGTTTACCGAGTCCGCCGACGGGGCCTGGGGGTCCAGGGCCTCGGCGGTGGGCAGGCCGTCGTAGGCGAACCAGGAGAAGGCCCCGCCGGGCCTTTCCGGCAGCACCAGGGCGTTGAGCTGGCCGTCCACCTTGAGGGAGCAACCGCCGTCGATGCTGGCGATGTGCCGCCCCTCCGCCAGCAGCGGGGCGGCGGAGGGAACGTGGGGGTGATAGAGGGTCACCGGCCAGTGGCCCACGATACACCACCGCCGAAAAGAGTGTCCCTGTGAGAGAAAGTCGTCGTTTTTCATGCACTTCCAGGCGTCCAGCCCCTCCAGGTGCGCCTCGTCGGCCACGCCGCCGTGGACGAAGAGATAGTCGGGGGTGAGCAGGATCTCCGGCATGGCCTCCAGGAAGGCCAGCTCCGGGCCGAAGCGGGCCCGCACCACCTCCCGCAGAGCGGGCAGCTCCTCCGGCCCCCGGGTCTCGAAACCGGCGGCGTGGCCCATCTGCACCAGCAGACAGCGGTCCCGCCACACGTCCACATAGTGGCGGTAGAACCGCTCCTCCTCCCCCTGGGCGGCCACAAACTCGCTCACCAGGTTATCGCAGTTGCCCCTCAGGCAGTACACCGTGTTCCGCTCCGCCAGCTCCATGATGAACCGGAGGGTGGTGAGGCTGTCCGGCCCCTTCTCCACCAGGTCGCCCACCAGCACCAGGATGTCGTCGGGGCCGTAATGGGCGGCGGCCAGCACGCCCTTGAGAAACGGCAGATTGCCGTGGATGTCGCTGATGGCCAGCACCCGCCGCCCCTCCGGGAAGGTCAGGCGCTTTACCGTTGCTGTTCTCGGCATAGATACACCTCGCTTTACCACGCTCTATTTTACCACAGGGGGCGGAAAAATGCTATCGCCCCTTTCCCCCGATTTCCACCACGCGCTGCGCCCAAGCCCGGTAGAAGTCCACCTCGTGGGACACCAGAAGCACCGTGCCTGGGAACCGGTCCAGCGCCCGGGCCAGGGACTCCTTGGCTGCCCCGTCCAGGTGGTTGGTGGGCTCGTCCAGCAGGAGAAAGTTGCAGGGCCGCAGGATGAGCAGGCACAGCTTGACCCGGGCCTGCTCGCCGCCGCTCAGCGTCGCCACGGCCTGGATGGCGTGCTCCTGCCGGACGCCGCACCGGGCCAGCGCCCTCCGGGCCTCCTGCCGGTCCAGGGTGGGAAAGGCCCCGGTCACCAGCTCCTCCGGCGTCCGTGTTCCATCCGTCCAGGCCAGGGCCTGGGGGAAATAGCCCAGCGCCGCCTGCTCCGAGAAGCGGAAGCGCCCGGCCAGAGGGGGTAGCCGGCCCGCCAGGGTGTTGAGCAGGGTGGATTTTCCCACTCCGTTAAACCCGGTCAGCACCACCTTCTGTCCGGCATGCACGGAGAGGTCCAGCCCCTCCAGCACCGGACTGCGGTACCCTACCGACAGTCCCACCACCTCCAGGTCTCCCGTCCGGCCCGCGGGCAGCGGCTGGAACTCGAACACCGGCGGGGCGCTCCGGCCCTCCGGCGCCGCCAGCCGCTCCAGACGGTCCAGCTTCTTCTGCCGCCCCCGGGCCATCTTCGCGTTGCGGCCCGCCCGGTTTTTGCGGATATAGGCCTCCGTCCGCGCGATCTCCCGCTGCTGGGCGGTATACTGCCGGAGGCGCTCCCCCTCCAGGCACTCCTTTTTGGCCTGATAGGCGGCGTAGTTCCCCGGATACTTGGTGAGGCGCCGCCCCTCCACCGCGCAGACGGCGGTGACGGCCCGGTTCAGAAAGGCGGCGTCGTGGGACACCACCAGGAAAGCCCGCTCCAGCCCTGTCAGCGTGTCCGCCAGCCACGCTGCCTGCTCCTGGTCCAGAAAGTTGGTGGGCTCGTCCAGCAGCAGCACGTCCGGCTCCTCCAGCAGCAGCCTGGCCAGGAGCAGCTTGGCCCGCTGGCCGCCGCTCAATTCCCCCACCGGGCGGTCCAGCCCCAGCTCCACCAGCCCCAGTCCCGCCGCCGCCTTCTCCACACGGGTGTCCATCTCGTAAAACCCACGGGCCTCCAGCTCCTCCTGCCGCCGGGCCGCGGCGGCCAGGGCCGCCCCGTCGCCCTCCGCCGCCCGGTCGTACAGCTCTGTCATGGCCCGCTCCAGCGCGTAGAGGGCCCGGAAGGCCCCGTGCAGCACCTCCCCCATAGTGTGCTCCGGGTTCAGGGCGGCATACTGGTCCAGGCAGCCCACCCGGATACCGCCCTGCCACACAATCCGCCCCCCGTCGGGCACCAGTTGGCCGGTACACAGCTTGAGCAGGGTGCTCTTTCCTGCTCCGTTCCGGCCCACCACGCCTACGTGCTCCCCCCGGTGGAGGGCAAAGGCGGCATTCTGAAACAGAGGCTGCCCGCCAAAGGCGTGGGTCAGCCCCGTGATCTCCAACAAACTCATGGTATTGCTTGTCATCCTTTCTGAAAAACGAAAGCGGGGAGAGGGGCCCTCGCCCCTCTGCCCGCGCTCCTCTGCGGTTCAAAAAAGCGATGGACGAAACATCGTCCATCGCCTGCAAAATGGGTACGGGAAACCGGAGCGCCCTCTGGGCCGCCCTACCGCTTCCCGATGAAACCCAACCGCGGTTCAGCCGCGCAGCTCTGCACAATGTTTCACCGGTTCGGATTGTGCAGAGCGGAGTCTTTTTACCCGTTTGTCAGTCAGATGAAAGTTCATTGGCTGTTCTCCTTGCTGTGATACGCTCTCAACCATAGCACAGGTCCCCGGCTTTGTCAAGCCGGGGACCTGCACGGAGAGGCAGCCGCCTCAGGCGGCCAGATTGCGGACGATATTGAAGATGGAGATGGCCAGCACCAGGAGCTGGACGGCGTTGAAGGCCTTCTCCACCGCCGCCTCGGAGCACTTCTTGTTGAGGCTGGCCCCGATAAAGCCGCCGGCGATGGCGCCCACGATCATGACCGGGGCGATGGACAGGTCGAACACTCCGAAGCCGGTGGTGAGGGCCACGGTGGCCAGCTTGGAGATCTGGGCGAAGAGGATGGTCACCAGGGAGCACACCGTGGCCGTCTTGGTGTCAAAGGAGAACAGGTAGATGATGAGGGCCACGTTGATGGGCCCGCCGCCGATGCCCAGGAAGGAGGAGCAGACGCCCAGGAAGACGCCCACCAGCAGGGACACCACCACGCCCCGCAGCTCCCGGCTGGGGATGCGGCTCTTGTTCTTCATGTAGAGGAACACGGCCAGGATGAGCAGGGAGAGCACCACGTTCTGCACCACGGTGACGGCGGAGTTGGCCCGGAGGGCGTCCACGATCACCTGGAGCAGCTTCTCCCCCGCCAGACCGCCCGCCACCGAGCCCAGGGCCAGGGGGATGGCGGTGCCGAAGGGGATTTTGGTACGGGCCAGCATCTGCTTGCCGATGGACACCACCGACATGGAGAACACCGTCAGGGAGGAGAGCACGCCGATGGTCTGCACATCAAAGCCGTGGAGCACGTCCATCAGCGGCTTGATGATGACGCCGCCGCCCATGCCGGTGAGGGAGCCCACCGTGGTGGCGCCGATGGCGATGAGGAAGTAGAGCACGTACTGCAAGGGAACGCCTTCTTTCGATGGAATTCAGCGCCGGCTCAGCCGCCGCAGGGGGTGCCGCCCACGGGGGCGGAGTTGAGGGCGGGGTCCTTCATGCACAGGTGGACGGCGGCGGTGGTGAAGGTGCGGGGCAGGGCCAGGATGTTGGGGTTGGGGCCGGTATATTTGCGCATGGCGTCGGCCAGGGCCTCCTCGAAGGTGGCGCGGGTCTTGAGGCCCATGCTGCGGGCGATGCCCGGCTCCCGGGCGCCCACGATGTAGATGGCGCTGGTGTGCTCCTCGGCCAGATGGCCGCAGCTCATCATGGAGAAGCCGTGGAAGGGGTGGAAGGCGTTGGCGAAGCGGTACTTGCGGATGTACTCCTCCTTGGTGGCGAAGTACTCGCCGTACCGGTTCATGTCGGGGAGGATGTTCATGTAGTCGTGCTGGAACAGGTCGTACAGCTCCCGCAGGTAGGGCCAGCGCTCGTCGTGGAAGTAGCCGTCGCAGATGGAGGAGACGATGAACACGCACCGGTCGCTCATGATGCGCCTGTGGCGGATGACCTGGGCGGACAGGGCCTGCATCATCTGGATGGGGTTGGTGCCCATGCCGTTGCCGTAGTGGAAGTTGGTGGGCATGCCGAAGACGATGATGTCGTACTTCTTCTCCGCCCAGTGGACGTAGGTGCGCTTGTCCGCCGTCTTCCAGGACACGGGCTGCATCTCCCTGGCCCAGCCGGAGTGAATCTCGATCTGGCGGCTCTTGGTGTCCAGCACGGCGTCGCAGCAGAAGAATTTCTTGCCCATCTTCTCCTCCATCCGCATGCCCTGCTGGTCGAACTTGTGCCGCATCTCACTGTTCGTGGACACGGGCACGAAGTCCTGCCGGTGCATCACCTGGGGCACGTGGTGGGCAGAGATGCTCCGCCAGTG
>NZ_CAXSQB010000062.1:0-19752 GCF_964239415.1 Clostridium sp. ATCC BAA-442
CCCGAACGGGAGGCGGGGCGTTCCTTCATATTGTGTATATGATTTGGAATAGGCCCTCCGGAGCCTCGTACGGAAGGCCCTCACATATAGAATGTTCTAAAACGCCGGGGACAGGACTGTGCGGTACAGTTCTGTCCCCGGCGTTTTTCAGATGGAGCAGGCAGGTTTGCAGCCGGCTGTGATGTCTGGTCCCCCTCAAACTTCATCGCAAAAATTCCAAAGGCTCTTTGCAGCGCCGGAAAGCGTTTTACATTTTTTTGATATTAAGCCAAGTGTCCACAAAAACTCCGGATTTTGAAGTGAGATGCACTTGATCCTGCCGCTGTACAGCTTTTCCACCAAAGGCCGCCCAATTAGGGTCACACCCTGGTTTTCAGCCGTCATTTCCAGCAAAAGGTCCCACTGGGATGTGGTAAACGTGATATTTGGCGTAAACCCCGCCTGCCGGCAATGGGCAAGCACCTGGTCGTGAAACATATAGTCCTTCGAGACCATCAGCATCGGCTCATCCCTAAGCTCGGCAATCTCCACTTCTGTCCGCTCTGCAAGCCGGTGATTCCGCGCCACTGCCAGCACCACATCAGAACGGTAGACGGTCTTTAACCTCATATGCGGATTTTCGTATGGCTCAATCACCACGCCCAGGTCTACCTGATCATTCATGACCAGTGCTTCAATCTTTTTGGAGGTTCCCTCTACAATCTGCAAATCAACCTGCGGATATTTACAGCCGTATTCAAACAGAATCTTTGAAAAAAAAACGCTCCCAACCGACGGTGGAAGCCCAAACCGCAGAGAACCCTTTACCTGTTCCAGCAAAGAAAACAGCTCGGCGGTACGGCTTTGCCAGTAATTCAAAATATCCACCGCATAACAGTAGACGTTTTCCCCTTCGCTGGTCAGGCTCAGCTCGCGGGGATCGCGCTTGAACAGCGTTACACCAAGCTCCGCCTCAAGGGCGCGGATCGATTTGCTCAGTGCAGGCTGGCTGATAAAGAGCTTTTCTGCGGCCTTTGTAAAGCTTTTCTCCTCCACAATACGCACAAAATATTCTAGCTGCATTCGTTTCATACATACTCCCTCAGCCGCCGCAGGCCGTGATGCCGCAAAGCCATGATTCCTCCTACACAAAAAACCATTCGAACAGTCGAGCGAATTGTATTTTTATTATAAAGTACATGACGCCTTTTCGCAAATTTCTTTTCGGAACACGGGATGCGGCAAAGAGTGCCGGGCCACTAGCCAGAGAGAAAAAACAGACTATAATATAGGATAATTTCCAATAAAACGGGGCTAAAGTTCAAAAAACAGCAACATTATTTTCGGCATAACCAAAATTCATGCGGCGATAAAAAAGGTGTATTTTTCAAACCATAGCCCTTCAACTATAATCAAATTGTCGAAGCAGGCAAGACAAAATCCCCATAACCGGACAAATTCCTCAAAAGGCGGTGTGTGGGGTGGGGTTCATTCCCTTCCTCTGCGCCCTGTCCCACGCACCAGACATGGCCCCACGAGAAAGGAGCGTTATCCTGTGAACCAGTATCAGGAATTGTACAAGAAGAAACAAATGAGCGCTGAACAGGCTTTGGAGCTTATTCAGGACGGAGATTCCATGTTTTCCGCTCAGGCTGCGGCGGAGCCCCAGGCCATCCTGTCCAAGCTACAGCATTTGAAGGAGACGGGGGTAAAAGGCACTACTTTGAACTCCTGCCTTCCCATTCAGTATTATGATGCGATGAAGGACCCCAAGATGGCAGGTATCATGAGCCACAACGGCTGGTTCTTTACCGCCGGGCTCCGGGACGCGCAGAAAAAGAAGCTGGTCAGCGCCGTTCCTCAGAGCTCCACCTCCGTTCTGCGAAAGTCTCTACAGCGCCTGCAGGCCGAGGGCCGCCGGCCCGTGGTGCTGGCCACGGTCTCCCCCATGGACTCCCACGGCTACTTTTCCCTCTCGGTCAGCGCAATCTATGAGCGGGACCTGATCGATCAGGGTGCGCTGGTTCTGCTGGAGGTCAACCCCAACTTTCCGCGCACCTTTGGTGATACACAGGTACATATTTCCGAGGTGGATGCCCTTGTGGAGTCCGACCGCCCTATCCCCACCAAGTCCCTGGTGCCCTACACCGAGGTAGACAAAAAAATTGGCGCCTTTGTGGCCTCTCTTGTAGAGGACGGCTCCACCATCCAGCTCGGTATCGGCAACATCCCAAACGCCGTGGCAAATGAGCTGAAGAGCAAGAGGCATCTGGGAATCCACACGGAAATGTTTACCGAGACCATGGTGGATCTCATTGAGTGCGGCGCGGTGGACAACTCCCAGAAGGGCTTTATGAACGGTTTTTCCGTGTGCTCCTTCACCATGGGCAGCCAGAGGCTCTATGACTTCGTCCACAACAACCCCTCCGTGCTCTTTAAATCCTCCACCTTCTCAAACGATCCCTACACCATTGCCAGAAACAACAAGTTTGTCTCCGTCAACGCAAGCCTGGAGATCGACCTCACCGGACAGTGCGCCTCTGAAACCGTCGGCAACCTTCAGTGGTCCGGCACCGGAGGGCAGTCTGAGACGGTACAGGGCGCGCAGATGTCCCCGGGCGGGAAATCCATCATTGCAATGCATTCCACCTATTCGGCCACAGATGCAGACGGCAAAGAGGTGCTGCACTCAAAAATTGTCCCCTTCCTGGCGCGGGGCGCCGCGGTCACCACTTCCAGAAACGACACCGACTACGTGGTCACGGAGTATGGTATCGCCTGGCTGCGGGGACTGAATATCAGGGAGCGGGTTGAGGCCCTGGTCAAAATTGCCCACCCGGACTTCCGGGACTGGCTGAGAGAAGAGGCCGAACGGAATATGATTTGGTAAATTGGGACGGGCCAGAGTACCTCCGGAGCTTGTCCGCCCTTTAAATTCCATTATTATTCTTTAATGGAAATATAGTGCTTTTACTGTCCTGACCTAGCGTTAAGCGAGCGCCTCCCAGTACGGAATCATTGGATAAGAAAGAGAGGAAAACGTATGGAGATCATCAGCGTAATTGGCATGGTTCTTGGCGTTGCAGTCCTGATCTATTTGACCTTTAAGGGTGTCAACGGCTTTGTGGCATCCCTGGTCGGCTCGGTTATCGTGATTGTAAGCAGCGGGCTCCCGTTCTGGGGGACTCTGACCGGCACCTACGCGGCCTCCCTCGGAAGTACCTTCGGCTCGTACCTGTTTCTGTTCACCATTGGTTCGGCTTACAGCGAGCTGATGAAAAAGAGCGGCGCCGCCGAGTCTATCGCAAATTTTCTGTTCGCCTTCCTCGGCGTGAAAGCCACCGTCGCCGGAACCCTGATTATTACCTTCCTTTTGGCCTATGGCGGTGTAAATGCATTTATTATTATTTTTGCCGTCTATCCCGTGGCTGTGCCCATGTTCCGCAAAGCCAATGTCTCAAAACTCCTGATGCCCGCCATCTTCCTGTATGGAGCCGTGGTTCTGAATGTCGTTACCCCGGGCGCCCCCTCTATGCTGTGCATCGCATTGTCCGAAAAGCTGGGCGTCACCACCTTTGCGGCCCCCACGATGGCAATTGTGCTCCTTGTAGTGGCTTTCGGCTTCGGCATTTTCTACTTCACCTGGGCCTCCAACTCCCTGCGTGCCCGTGGAATTGGCTTTGTAGCCTCTGAGAGCGATGCCGAACTCATCGCCGGAAGCACCAGCGGTAAGGAACTGCCCCCCATTCACCTGGCTATTCTGCCCTATATTGTCATTATTGTGCTTAAGCTGGTGCTGGCCAACTCCATGAGCGCCTCTGACGGCATCAACACCGCCATGGGCGTGGGCGCTATTGTTCTAATTATTACCAATTATAAGTATCTCAAGGGCCACATCGTTCAGGACCTGGTTACAGGCTTTACCTCCAGCATCAATCCCCTGCTGCTGACCGCCGCGCTGATGGGCTTTGCGTCCGTCGTCAATGCCTGCGCCGGTTTCCAGTACTTCATGAACTTTGCGATGATGCTCGCCGACAAAATGAACCCCTACATCTCCGCCGTCATCGTAACCAACGTATTTTCCGGTATTACCGGCGCCTCCCTCAGCGGCACCCAGATCTTCTGCAGCACCATGGCCGACCAGTTCATGTCCCTGGGCACCGTCAATCCCCAGGCGCTCTACAAGGTCGTCGGCATGGCCGCGATGGGCATGGACACGCTGCCCCACTGCCCCACCTTCGTTATGGAGGCCCAGGTCTGCGGCGTGACCACCAAGGAGTCCTACCCTCACGTACTGGTCATGACCGTGATCACCCCCATCGCCCTGGCGCTGATCGCTGCAACAATGGCAATCATCGGGCTGATCTGATCACTCAGAGTCCACATAAAACGGACCGGTCCGAACGGGTCAGCACCGCGCAATCGGATGCTGACCCGTTCGGCTTTTGCCTTCAGGAGAACAGCCATTCTATGTTACAGAAAGGGAACGAAACGATATGGCAAAGATATTAACCGCCCGCCAAGCGGTAGACACCTATTTTTACGATGGGGCAACTGTGACGTTCGGCGGCTTTGCAAACGGTCTGATGCATCCGGAGGAGATTATGGTTGCGCTGGAGGAGGCCGCCAGGAGCAGCGGACACCCGAGAGGGCTGAGGGTCGTGTATGCGTCCGGGCAGGGCGACAGCGGCGAGCGGGGGCTTAACCACCTGGCTGTAGACGGGATGTGCACAACGGTGATCGGCGGACACTGGGGCTTGGCGCCCAAGCTGGGAGGGCTGGCGGCGGAGAATAAGCTGGCGGCCTACAACCTCCCCCAGGGTGTCATCTCCGGGCTGTTCCGGGAGATCGCCGCGAAGCGGCCCGGCGTGATCACCCACGTCGGCCTGGACACCTTTGTGGACCCCCGCCTGGAGGGCGGAAAGATGAACCGCGCCGCCCACGAAGCGGGCGATATGGTCAAGCTGATTGAGCTGGAGGGCGAGGAAAAGCTCTTTTATCCCGCCTTCCCCATTGATATCGCAGTTATCCGCGCGACCTATGCCGACGAGCGCGGCAACTGTACCTTTGAGCGGGAGGGTGTCTACGCCGAGGCCCTGGCCCAGGCGCAGGCCGCCCATAACTCCGGCGGCAGGGTCATTGTCCAGGTGGAGAAGGTGGTCTCCTACGGCTGCCTGGACGCACGGCTCATCCGCCTCCCCGGTATCTATGTGGATGCGCTTGTGGTGGCCCGGCCGGAGAACCACATGCAGACCTTCGGCACCCAGTATGACCCCGCCTTTTCCGGAGAGATCCGCACCCCTCTGAATGCTCTGTCCCCGCTGCCGATGGGTGCGCGGAAGATCATTGCCCGGCGGGCGGCCATGGAACTGACCCCCTGTGCAGTGACCAATCTGGGCATCGGCATGCCGGAGGGCGTAGCCTCTGTGGCGGCAGAGGAGGGGCTGGAGAGCATGGTGCTCACAACCGAGGTGGGTGCCGTCGGCGGCGTCCCGGCCGGCGGCATGGATTTTGGCGCCGCCACCAATGTGGACTGCATTCTGGAGCAGCCGGTTCAATTCGACTTTTATGACGGGGGCGGACTGGATACGGCATTTCTCGGCCTGGCCCAAATGGACGGGGACGGGAATGTGAACGTCAGCAAATTTGGCCCGAAGATCGCCGGATGCGGCGGCTTCATCAACATTACACAGAACGCCAAGAAGGTGGTCTACTGCGGTACCTTCACCGCCGGCGGCCTGGAGGTCTCAGCCGCAGACGGTACGCTGAAGCTCCTCCGGGAGGGCAAGGTCAAAAAGCTGGTCAGGCAGGTGGAGCAGGTGACCTTTGCGGGCCGCTACGCAATCAAGCATAACCAGCCCGTCCTCTATATTACCGAGCGGGCGGTGTTTGCCCTCACACCGGAGGGCGTCGCGCTCAAAGAGGTCGCCCCGGGCGTGGACATCCAGCGCGATATCCTTGACCAGATGGAGTTCACACCAGTCATCACAGATGTAACGACTATGGACAGCCGCATCTTCCGGGAGGAGCGAATGGGGCTTGCGCAGCAGAACCCCGGCTCAAGCGGAACAACGCAGGAACAGGAGGTCAAACAATGCTTATTCGGGAAATGAAGCTGGGCGACAGCGCCAGCGTGACCAAGACCGTGACCGAGACGGACGTATACCTGTTTGCCGGCATCACCGGCGATCTCAATCCCGCCCACACCAACGAGGTTTCCGCCAGCCAGACCCAGTTCGGCGGCCGGATTGCCCACGGCATCCTGGGGGCCGGTTTTATCTCCGCAGTGCTGGGCATGAAGCTGCCGGGGCCCGGCACTATCTATCTGGGCCAGGAGCTGAAATTCACCAAGCCGGTCTATATCGGGGACACCGTCACGGCGACCTGTACCGTCCGGGAACTGTTTCCGGAAAAGAATATCGTCAAGCTGGACACCGTATGCACCAACCAGCACGGAGACGTGGTGATCAAAGGCGTGGCTACCGCCATGCCGCCGAAGGAAGCATAGCATACAAAGTAAACTGGGAGCCTGGCGCCGCACGTTGCGCGCCAGGCTCCCATGCTGTTTTGACTTCGGAGGCGGCGTACCTCACATACCACCTCCGCGGATTTTGGCCAGCACCGCCACACACTCCACATGCTCCGTATGGGGAAAGAGATCCACCGGCTGGAGCAGCCGGGCCTTCCACCCCCGTCCGGCCAGCAGGCAGAGATCCCGCCGCTGCGTCTCCGGGTTGCAGGAGATGTAGACGATCCGCTCCGGCCCCATGCGGTCCACCGCCCCCAGGAACTCCGGGGTGCTCCCGGCCCGGGGCGGGTCCAGGAACACCACGTCCGCCCGCTCGCCCCGGGCGGCCATGCCCTGGAGGTAGGCCGTGGCGTCGGCGCAGACGAAGCGGGCGTTGCCCGCGCCGTTGGCCCGGGCGTTCTGGGCGGCGCACCGGGCCGCGCTGGGGTTGAATTCCACGCCCAGCACCCGCCTGGCCTGCCCCGCCGCCGCCAGGCCGATGGTGCCCACGCCGCAGTAGGCGTCCACCACGGTCTGGGTGCCGTCCAGTCCCGCCCCGTCCAGGGCGGTGCGGTAGAGCACCTCAGTCTGCTCCGGATTGATCTGATAGAAGCTGGAGGCCCCCAGCCGGAACCGCACCCCGCACAGGGTGTCCTCGATGTACCCCCTGCCCCAGAGCACCTTCTCCCGCGGCCCCAGCACCGCGCTGGAGCGGCGGGGATTGATGTTCTGCACGATGGTCTCCACCTGCGGGCAGAGCTCCCGCACCTTGGAGACGAAGGCCCTGGCCCCGGGCAGGACGGGGGCGGCGGTCACCAGGGCCACCAGCACCCGTCCGGTGGCGCGGCTGTGGCGCACCAGCACATGGCGGACAAGCCCCGTGCCCCGGTCCTCCTGGTAGGGCTCATACCGGCAGAGCCGGGCGGCCCGCCGCACCGCCTCCACCGCCTCGTCCAGGGCGGGGTGGTGGAGCAGGCAGGAGGCCACCGGCACCACCCGGTGGGTGCCCGCGGCGTAAATGCCGCTGTCCAGCCGCCGGCCCGGCCCGGTACAGAAGGTGGAGATGGCCTTGTTGCGGTAGTGCCAGGGGTGCTCCATCCCCAGGATGGGGGACACCGGCCCGAACTCCCCCAGCAGCGCCTCCACCCGGGCCTGCTTCTGGCGCAGCTGCTCTGGATAGGGGGTCTCCAGCAGGGGGCAGCCGCCGCAGCCCTGCCGCCGCAGGGCACAGATGTTTCTCTCCTCCGCCATGGCCTCAGCTCCGTTCCAGCCGCGCCACGGTTTCCACATGCGCGGTGCGGGGGAACATGTCCACCGCCACGGCCCTTTTGAGGGTGTAGCCCCGCCCGGCGAACCGCTTCACGTCCCGGCCCAGGGTGCCGGGATCGCAGGAGACGTAGACCACCCGCTGTGGGCCCATGTCCGCGATGGTGTCCACCACGTCCTCGGCCAGCCCCTTGCGGGGCGGATCCACGCACACCACGTCGGGGCGCACCCCCTCCCCCTCCAGGTAGCGGGCGGCCTCCCCCGCGTCGGCGCAGAGGAAGCGGGCGTTTTCAATGTGGTTGCGCTGGGCGTTGGCGATGGCGTCGTCCACCGCCTGGGGCACCACCTCGGCCCCCCACACCATGCCCGCCTTCCGGGCCATGACCAGGCTGATGGTGCCGATGCCGCAGTAGAGATCCAGCACCGTCTCCGCCCCGGTGAGGCCGGCGAACTCCAGGGCCTTGCCGTAGAGCACCTCGGTCTGGGCCGGGTTGACCTGATAAAAGGAGGGGACGGACAGCCGGAAGGTGAGGCCGCACAGGGTGTCGGACAGGAAGTCCTCCCCCCACAGGGTGCGGTAGGAGTCCCCCAAAATCACGTTGTTGTGCTTCTCGTTCACCCCCAGCACGATTCCGGCCAGGTTGGGCTCGGCCCGGCGCAGGGCGCGCACCAGCTCGGCCTCCCGGGGGACGCCCCGGCCATTGACCAGCAGGCAGCACAGGCTGCGGCCGGCCCGGTTGGTGCGCACATACACGTGCCGCACCAGGCCGGTGAAGGTGCGCTCGTTGTAGGCGGGGATGGAGTACTCCGCCATCCACTCCTTCACGGCCCCCCGCAGGTGGGCGGCCGCCTCCCCCTGGAGCAGGCAGTCGTCCACGTCGATTACGTCATGGCTCCGGGGGCGGTAGAAGCCGATGCGGGGGCCCTTGGCCACCGGAAACTGGGCCTTGTTGCGGTAGCGGTCTACCTGCTCCGCCCCCAGGATGGCGGAGACGTGGATCTCCGCCCCGCCCAGGCGGCGCAGGGCGTCCTCCACCCGGATGCGCTTGGCCTCCAGCTCCTCGGCGTAGTTCATGTGCCGGAACTGGCAGCCGCCGCACTTGGTGTAGTGCAGGCACCGGGGGAAGATGCGGGCGGGGGAGGGGTTGACCACCTCCTCCACCCGGCCCCAGAGGGTGCTGCGGCCCACATGGGTGAGGCGCACGTCGCAGGCCTCTCCCCGGATGCCGCCCTGGACAAAGACCACCATCCCGTCCAGCCGGGCCACCCCGGCGCCGTCGCTGGCGTAGCCGTCGATCACCAGGCGGCAGAGCTGCCCCTCCCGGGGCTTGCCGTTATCCATCCGCACTCACGTCCTTCATGGCGTCATAGGTCAGCACCGCAGAGAGCGGGCTGTTCATGGCGGGCAGGGCACCGCCCTGGAGCCAGAACACATACCCTTCCGCCGTGCAGTAAAAGTTGTCCACCTGCACCGCGGCGGTGATGGCGTCCCGGGTGAGCGTCCCCTGCTCCACCGCCGCGGCCAGCTCGCTCCGCTGGTCCAACAGGGCGTCCACCACCCGCGCCCGTACGGCGTCGGCGTCGGTGAAGAAGTCGGTGAAGTCCAGCTTTTCCCCCGTCACGGCGTCAAACTGCTCACTGAGCAGAAAGACGGCGGGATGGGCCTCCCCCTCGCTGGACACATACAGGTCCCGGCAGACGCTGATCACCTTCTCGTCGGCGTAGGCGATCTGGTAGGTCATCTCCTGGGTGGTAGGGTAGAAGGGGAACCCCGCCGCCTTGGACACGTCGTAGTCGGCCACCGCCATCTCATAGGCCTCCTCTGCCTCCAGCATCCGGCTGGCCCCCTCGGCCTTGTACCACTCGTTGATGGCCGTCCCGGCGGGGCAGGCGTCGGTGTTCTGTATCAGCGGGAGGGTGAAGGAGGCGGTGAGCACCGTGGCGCCGTCGCCGGAGGTAAAGGTCTTGGCAAAGACCTGATCCCCCCACTTGGGAGCGGCAGGCGCCGGCGTGGGAGTGGGGGTGGGCACCGGCGTGGATGTCTGGATGGGGGTGGGTACCGGGGTCTCCTCCGGCATCTTGTCCCCGCCGCAGGCCGTCAGGGACAGGGTCAGCGCCGCGGCCAACAGGCCGGACAGCACAATCCGTTTTTTCATATTACGCTCCTTTACACTGGGTGATGGGAACAACATTATTGTACCATCTGCCTGCCGGGCCGTAAATGGAAAAAAGCAATTTGTAACCTTCCGTATTTTTTTGGTATAATGGACGAATCACAGCGGGAGGCGCGGCGGCCTGGACAACAACTATGGGCCCGGTGCCCTCATCTACGCCCCCTGCGTGCTGGCGCCGCAGGCGCGAAGGAAAACCGCAAAACGCTGGGTTTGTTCATAATTTCCCCTTTTTTATTGACATGGGATATGATATACTAGGAAACTGAATTAGCATCCAAGTCCTGGGAGCCGAGGCACCGGGGACAGGAACAAGAAAGGTGAACAAGACGCATGGGACTGTTGAAAAAGCTCTTTGGCACCAGCTCCGAGAAGGAGCTCCGCGCCATCAAACCCATCGTGGACAAGATTGAAGCCCTGGACGGGGAGTACTCCAAGCTCACCGACGAGCAGCTCAAGGCCAAGACCCCCGAATTCAAGCAGCGCATCGCCAATGGCGAGAGCCTGGACGACATCCTGCCCGAGGCCTTCGCCGCCTGCCGGGAGGCGGCCTGGCGCGTGCTGGGCATGAAGCCCTACCGGGTGCAGCTCATCGGCGGCATCATCCTCCACCAGGGCCGCATCGCCGAGATGAAGACCGGCGAGGGCAAGACCCTGGTGGCCACCCTGCCCGCCTACCTCAACGCCCTGGCGGGAGAGGGCGTGCACATCGTCACCGTCAACGACTACCTGGCCAAGCGCGACAGCGAGTGGATGGGCAAGGTCTACCGCTTCCTGGGCCTCACCGTGGGCCTGGTGATCCACGACATCCAGCCCAAGGACCGCAAGGCCTCCTACGCCGCCGACATCACCTACGGCACCAACAACGAGTTCGGTTTCGACTACCTGCGAGACAACATGGCCATCTACGCCACCGAGATGGTGCAGCGGGGCCACGCCTTCGCCATCGTGGACGAGGTGGACTCCATCCTCATCGACGAGGCCCGCACCCCCCTCATTATCTCCGGTCAGGGGGACAAGTCCACCCAGCTCTACACCGTAGTGGACGCCTTTGTGGCCAAGCTCAAGGGCCAGCGGGTGGCCAGCGTGGACACCAAGGAGGAGGAGGACCCCGATCTGGACGCCGACTACGTGGTGGACGAGAAGGCCCGCACCGTCACCCTCACCGCCCGGGGCATCGCCAAGGCCGAGCAGCAGTTCCAGGTGGCCAACCTGGCCGATCCGGAAAACACCACCCTGTCCCACCACATCAACCAGGCCATCCGGGCCCGGGGCCTGATGCGCCGGGACATCGACTACGTGGTGAAGGACGGCGAGGTCATCATCGTGGACGAGTTCACCGGCCGCCTCATGTACGGCCGCCGGTACTCCGATGGCCTGCACCAGGCCATCGAGGCCAAGGAGGGCGTCACCGTGGCCCGGGAGTCCAAGACCCTGGCCACCATCACCTTCCAGAACTACTTCCGCCTGTACGGCAAGCTCTCCGGCATGACCGGCACCGCCATGACCGAGGAGGAGGAGTTCGGCACCATCTACTCCCTGGATATCGTGGAGATCCCCACCAACAAGCCGGTGCAGCGCGTGGATCACCCCGACGTGGTTTACAAGACCGAGGCAGGCAAGTTCCGCGCCATTGTCAACCAGATTGAGGAGTGCCACAAGAAGGGCCAGCCCGTGCTGGTGGGCACCATCTCCATCGAGAAGTCGGAGGAGCTCTCCGCCATGCTCAAGAAGCGGGGCATCAAGCACAACGTGCTCAACGCCAAGTTCCACGAGAAGGAGGCCGAGATCGTCGCCCAGGCCGGCAAGCTGGGCGCGGTCACCGTGGCCACCAACATGGCCGGCCGCGGCACCGATATCATGCTGGGCGGCAACGCCGAGTACCTGGCCAAGGCCGAGCTGCGCAAGGCCGGGCTCTCCGACGAGCTGATCGCCGAGTCCACCGGCTACGCCGACACCGACAACGAGGAGATTCTCAACGCCCGGAAGATGTTCGCCGAGGCGGAGGCCAAATACAAGGACGAGATCAAGGCGGAGGCCGACCAGGTGCGGGCCGCGGGCGGCCTGTTCATCCTGGGCACCGAGCGCCACGAGTCCCGCCGCATCGACAACCAGCTCCGCGGCCGTGCGGGCCGTCAGGGCGACCCCGGCGAGAGCCGCTTCTACCTGTCCCTGGAGGACGACATCATGCGCCTGTTCGGCTCCGAGCGGGTCATGGGCATGATGGAGAAGCTGGGCGTGGACGAGGACACCCCCATCGACGCCAAGATCCTCTCCAACGCCATCGAGAACGCCCAGAAGCAGGTGGAGTCCCGCAACTTCCAGACCCGTAAGACCGTGCTGGAGTACGACGACGTGATGAACACCCAGCGTAAGGTCATCTACGAGCAGCGCCGCAAGGTGCTGGACGGGGAGAACCTGAAGGAGTCCGTTCAGGCCATGCTCTCCACCGTGATTTCCAACGAGGTGAACGCCCACATGGGTGAGCTCAAGCACATGGACGCCGAGAACTGGCGGGAGGTGTGCGCCCAGTTCCGCGGCCTGTTCCTGCGGCCCGACGAGTTCAAGTTTACCGACGAGGAGCTCCAGCAGTACGACGCCCAGGCCCTCACCGACCTGCTCCAGGAGCGGGCCAGCGACATCTACGCCCGCAAGGAGGCCGAGCTGGGCGAGCCCCTCATGCGTGAGCTGGAGCGGGTGATGATGCTCCGGGTGGTGGACGAGTACTGGATGGACAACATCGACGCCATGCAGGAGCTGCGCCAGGGCATCGGCCTGCGGGCTTACGGCCAGAACGACCCGGTGGTGGCCTATAAAAAGGAAGGCTACGAGATGTTTGAAAGCATGATCGCCGCCATCCAGGCCGAGACCATCCGCCGCATCTTCCTGGCCCGGGTCCAGGTGGGCGCCACCACCGTCAAGCGGGAGCGGGTGGCCAAGGTCACCGGCGAGAGCGCGGGCAGCGACGGCACCGTTAAGAAGCAGCCCGTCAAGAAGGGCCAGAAGGTGGGCCGCAACGACCCCTGCCCCTGTGGCAGCGGCAAGAAGTACAAGAAGTGCTGCGGCATGCACGAGGACGAGTAAAAGCAGTCTATGGGGTATCCAAAAGCGGAATGTGGCTTCGCTGGCGTTTGACCGGAAGCGCCTCCGGTCCCTAGATACAAAACCGCCGTGCCGCTTTGCGGCACAGCGGTTTTGATACCCCCGGCTTCGTGCCCGCGGCGCGGGTCGAGGTGTTTTTCGAAACGCGAGTTTCCGGAAAAACCGATTTCGATTTCCAGATGGAGGAAATCCATGAATATCATCGAGCACAACAAAAATGGCCTGGTGTATCTCACCGCCGACGGCTTTGAGGCCGCCGGCGGTGTGGCACACGGCTTCTCCACCCGCCTGGGCGGGGTATCGGAGGGGATCTACGCCACCCTCAACCTGGGCATGAACCGGGGCGACGCTCCCGACCGGGTACGGGAGAACTACCGCCGCTTCTGCGCCGCCATTGGGGCGGACATGGGGAACATTGTCTGCGCCAGCCAGGTTCACGGTGACACGGTGCGCACCGTCACCGCGGCGGATCTGGGCATCGGCCTGGACGAGCCGGAGCCTTGGCAGGCGGATGGCCTTGTCACCGACATCCCCGGTGTGACGCTGGCGGTCTACTCCGCCGACTGCCTGCCCATCCTGCTCTATGACCCGGTGCGCCGGGTGGTGGGGGCGGTCCACGCCGGCTGGCGGGGCACCGCCCTGGGCATCGCCGCCAAGGCGGTGGAGCGCATGGTGGACTGCTACGGCTGCGACCGGCTGGACATCCTGGCCGCCGTCGGCCCCGGCATCTCCAAGTGCTGCTTCGAGACCCACGAGGACGTGCCCAACGCCATGACTGAGGCCATGGGGGCCGCCGCCCTGTCCTCCATCGAGGTGCTGCCCACCGGCAAGTTCCACGTGGATCTCAAGGGCCTCAACGCCAAGCGGCTGGAGAGCGCCGGGCTGGACCCCGACCACATCGCTGTCTCCGCCGACTGTACCTGCTGCCTGCCGGAGAAGTACTGGTCCCACCGCTACACCCACGGGGAGCGGGGGAGCCAGGCGGCGATGATCGCAATCGTCTAGGGGGCATCCAATGGCGTCTGAGGAGACTCCGTCTGGACTTCATCGGAAGCGCCACCGGCGCTTCCGACCCCTAGATACGAGCCTGCGTGCCGGCGAAAACGCCGGCGGCTTGGCTCGATACCCCCGGTTTCGCGCCCTGTGGCGCGGGTCGGGGTGTCTTTCCGGAACATGAATTCCCGGAAAGACTGATTTTCAATTTCGTTTCCCCGTAGGGCGGGGAAAACACTGTGAGATAAGCAGCTATAAAATATGGATGCTCCATTGCCGTTGTACGCCAATCCAACATTCCCTCGGAGAGCGGAGGGGGTATCGCGCCGCAGGCGCATATCCTGCCGCGCAGCGGCAGAGATTTTCCGCAGAAAATCGACGCGCCTTTAGGAAGGAGGCCGAGCCGTTTGCGAAACATTCTAGCCGCCCTGCTGACGGCGGCCCTGTGCCTGGGTTTGGCCGCCTGCGGACCGGCGCCGGAGCCGGAGCCCACACCCACCCCCACGCCCAGCGTCTCCCCCTCTCCAGAGGCGGCCGAGTTCGCCTTGGCCTGCTACCCGGAGGCCGGGGTCCACCCCATCACCGGCTCCAACCGCACCAACCTGGCCCTGGGGGGCCTGCTGTATGAGGGGCTGTTTGCCCTGAACGGGCAGTTTCAGCCCCAGGAGGCGCTCTGCGCCTCCGCCTCCGTGTCGGCCGACGGCCTCCAGTGGTCCTTTATCCCCCGCAGCGGGGTGACCTTCTCCGACGGCAGCCCCCTGACGGCCGCGGAGATCGCGGCCTCCCTCAACCTGGCCCGCACCAGCCCCCTCTACTCCGCCCGCTTCGCCGGCGTGACGGACATCGCCGCCGCCAACGGCATGGTGACCGTCACCCTGAGCCGCGCCAACGGTGCTCTGCCCGCCCTGCTGGACATCCCCATCGTCAAGGAGACGGGAGGCGTCCCCCTGGGCACGGGGCCCTACGTGCTCGCCGGCACGGGGGAGAACCTCGCGCTGGAAGCCCGCTCCGACTGGTGGCAGGGCAAGGCCCTGCCCCGGGACACCATTCCCCTGCGGGCCATTCAGGAGGCGGACGATCTGATCCATGCCTTTGATACCCGGGACATTGCCCTGGTCTCCACCGACCTGACGGGCACCAATGCCCTGGGTTTTTCTGGTTCCTTTGCTGCGGTGGACTACCCCACCAGCACCATGCTGTACGTGGGCTTCAACACGGCCGACGGCCCCTGCCGGAGCGCCCAGGTGCGGCAGGCCCTGCTGCGGGGCTTTGACCGGGCCGCCGTATCCACCGCCCAGTTCTCCCGCCACGCCCAGCCCGCCGCCCTTCCTGTCTCCCCCGCCAGCCCCCTCTACGACGAGGCGCTGGCCCAGACGCTGGACTACGCCCCCCAGGCCATGGAGCCGCTCCTCACCGCTGCCGGCTATACCAGAGCCGACGGGGTATGGCAGAAGGAGGGGCGGCCGCTGGCGCTCACCTTTGTGGCCCCAAACAACAACGCCGACCGGCTGGCCGCGGCGGAGACGCTGGCCGCCAACCTGACCGACGCCGGCCTAGAGGTGGAGCTGCGGGCCCTGGCCTGGGACGATTACCTTCAGGCCCTGACGGCGGGGAGCTTCGACCTGTACCTGGGGGAGGTGCGGCTCACCGCCGACTTTGATCTCACCGCCTTCCTGACTCCCGGCGGCGCCCTCAACTACGGCAAGTATAGCGACGCCGGGGCGCTGAACCGCCTGAGCGCCTTCCGGGCCGCCGTGGGACAGTGGCGGACGGAGCCGGCCCGGCAGCTCTATGAATATCTGGCCGGGCAGCCCCCCTTCGCGGTCATCTGCTTCAAGAACTGGTCCGTTTTGACCCAGTGGAGCCGGATCGACGGGCTGACGCCCACCCAGCAAAACATATTCCATCAATTTTCCGACTGGAAGATCACATAAGGGAGAGAAAGAGAGTATGGGGAACGTATTTCGCTGTTATGTGGAGAAGAAGCCCGGCTTTGCCGTGGAGGCGGAGCATCTGTTTGGAGAGCTGCGCCACACCCTGGGCCTGACGGGGCTGACCGGCGTGCGGGTGCTGCGCCGCTACGACGTGGAGGGGGTGGACGCGGCGGTCTATGCCGCCGCCCGCACCACCGTGCTCTCTGAGCCGCAGGTGGACGACCTGTGGGATGAGGTCATGCCCGCCCCGGAGGGGGAGCACACCCTGCTTGCGGTGGAGGCCCTGCCCGGCCAGTACGACCAGCGGGCCGACTCCTGCGCCCAGTGTATCCAGATGATGCACGGCGGGGAGCGCCCCACCGTCCGCGCCGCCACCGTCTACGTGCTGGAGGGGGCCCTCACCGCCCCGGAGGCGGCCAGGGCCCGGGGCTACCTCATCAACCCGGTGGAGAGCCGGGAGGCGGCGCTGGACAAGCCCGCCACCCTCCGCCAGGACTACCCCGTCCCCGCCGCCGTGCCCGTGCTGGACGGCTTCACCGCCCTGGACCGCGCGGGTCTGGAGAGCGTGCTGGCCCAGTACGCTCTGGCCATGGATCTGGCCGATCTCGCCTTCCTCCAGGCCTACTTCCGGGACGAGGAGGGCCGTGATCCCACCCTCACCGAGGTGCGGGTGGTGGACACCTACTGGTCGGATCACTGCCGCCACACCACCTTCTCCACCCACCTGGACGCCGTGGAGATCGCCGATGACAACGTAAAGGCCGCCTATGAGCGGTACCTGTCCGCCCGGGTGGAGGTCTACGGCGCGGAGAAGGCCGCCAAGCGGCCCCAGACCCTCATGGACATCGCCACCCTGGGCGCCAAGACCCTGAAAAAGCGTGGCCTGCTCCCCGAGCTGGACGAGAGCGAGGAGATCAACGCCTGCTCCATCCACGTGCCCGCCCAGGTGGACGGGAAGGAGCAGGACTGGCTGCTCATGTTCAAGAACGAGACCCACAACCACCCCACCGAGATCGAACCCTTCGGCGGCGCGGCCACCTGCATCGGCGGGTGCATCCGCGACCCCCTCTCCGGCCGGGTATACGTCCACCAGGCCATGCGCCTCACCGGCTGCGGCGACCCCCGCACCCCGGTGGAGCAGACCCTGGAGGGCAAGCTGCCCCAGCGGAAGATCGCCCAGACCGCCGCGGCGGGCTACTCCTCCTACGGCAACCAGATCGGCCTGGCCACCGGCCACGTGGCGGAGCTCTACCACGAGGGCTATGTGGCCAAGCATCTGGAGTGTGGCGCGGTGGTGGGCGCGGCCCCGGCGTCCAACGTCCGCCGGGAGCGGCCCGCCCCCGGCGACGTGGTGATCCTCCTGGGCGGCCGCACCGGCCGGGACGGCATCGGCGGGGCCACCGGCTCCTCCAAGAGCCATAACAAGGCCAGCCTGGACACTATGGCCAGCGAGGTGCAGAAGGGCAACGCCCCGGAGGAGCGCAAGCTCCAGCGCCTCTTCCGCGAGCCCGCTGTCACCCGCCTCATCAAGCGGTGCAACGACTTCGGCGCCGGCGGCGTGAGCGTGGCCATCGGCGAGCTGGCCGACGGCCTGTCCATCGACCTGGACGCGGTGCGCAAGAAATACGACGGCCTGGACGGCACCGAGCTGGCCATCTCCGAGTCCCAGGAGCGCATGGCCGTGGTGGTGGCCCCGGCGGACGTGGACGCCCTGCTGGCCGCCGCCGCCAGGGAGAACCTGGAGGCCTACCCGGTGGCCTCGGTCACGGCGGAGCCCCGCATGGTCATGACCTGGCGGAGCCAGACCGTGGCCAGCCTGTCCCGGGCCTTCCTCAACACCAACGGCGCGGCCAAGCACGCCCGGGTGTCCGTGCCCCAGGCGGACGCCGCCCCGGAGAGGGCGGCCTTCTCCACCCTGCGGGAGATGGCCTCCAGCCTGAAGTGCGCCTCCCGCCGCGGCCTCACCGAGCGGTTTGACGGCTCCATCGGCGCGGGCAGCGTGCTCATGCCCTTCGGCGGCAAGACCCAGCGCACCCCGGCCCAGGCCATGGCCGCCCTCTTCCCCGTGGAGCCGGGGCAGGAGACCGGCCAGGCCAGCGTCATGGCCTGGGGCTGCGACCCCGAGGCCCTGTCCGCCGACCCCTACCAGGGGGCAAAGGACGCGGTCTACGCCTCCGTGGCCAAGCTGGTGGCCGCCGGCGCGGACTACCGGAAGGCCTATCTGACCCTCCAGGAGTTCTTTGAGAAGCTGCGGGACGAGCCCGCCCGCTGGGGCAAGCCCTTCGCCGCCCTGCTGGGGGCCCTGGACGCCCAGTTGGAGCTGGGCTGCGCCGCCATCGGCGGCAAGGACTCCATGTCGGGCACCTTCAACGATCTGGACGTGCCCCCCACGTTGATCTCCTTCGCCATCGCCCCCATCCAGGCGGGTGAGGTGCTCTCCCCCGAGTTCAAGGAGGCGGGGCACCCGGTGTACCTGTTCGTAGGCGACGCTCTGGCCGAGCACCCTCTGGCGGCCTGGGACAAGCTCCGCGAACTGCACAAGGCCGGGAAAGTGAAGTCCGCGTGGGCGGTGGAGCACGGCTTTGCCGAGGCGGTCATGAACATGTCCTTTGGCAACAGGATCGGCTTTGCCATGGGTTCCGATGTGGACACGAACTGGTACACTCCCTGGCCCCGCTCCATCGTGGCGGAGCTGACCGAAGAGATCGACTTCCCCCTGGCGATCAGGCTGGGCGTCACCACCGCCGAGCCGGTGATCACCATCGGCGGCGACTCCGCCCCCATTGACGAGCTGCTCGCCCTCAACGAGAGGGTGCTGGAGGACGTGTACCCCACCCGGGCGGGGGAGTCCGCCCCGGCGCGCACCCTCTCCTGGGACAAGCGCTCCCCGGCGGTGTGCAAGTCCAAAACCGCCCGCCCCAGGGTGGCCATCCCCGTGTTCCCCGGCACCAACTGCGAGTACGACTCCGCCCGGGCCTGCCTGCGGGCGGGGCTGGAGCCGGAGATCGTGGTGGTGCGCAACCTGACCGCCTCCGCCCTGGAGGAGTCGGCCCTGGCCCTGGAGAAGGCCATCCGCGCGGCCCAGATCCTGTTCCTGCCCGGCGGCTTCTCCGGCGGCGACGAGCCCGACGGCTCGGCCAAGTTCATCTGCTCCTTCCTCCGCAGCGGCCGGCTCACCGACGCGGTTCACGACCTGCTCAAGCGCCGGGACGGCCTGATGCTGGGCATCTGCAACGGCTTCCAGGCCCTCATCAAGCTGGGCCTGGTGCCCTACGGCGAGATCCGGGCCATGGACGAGGGCTGCCCTACCCTGACCTTCAACACCATCGGCCGCCACCAGAGCCGGTACGTCACCACCCGGGTGGCCTCTGTCCAGTCCCCCTGGATGCTCCAGTCCCATGTGGGCGACCTCCACGCCATCCCCATCTCCCACGGCGAGGGCCGCTTCACAGCCCCCCCGGCGGAGCTGGAGCGGCTGATCGCGAACGGCCAGATCGCCACCCAGTACGTGGACGCCTCCGGCGCGGCCTCCATGGACATCGACGCCAACCCCAACGGCTCCCTGGAGGCCATCGAGGGCATCTTCTCCCCCGACGGCCGGGTGTTCGGCAAGATGGGCCACTCGGAGCGCCGGGGCCCCTATGTAGGCGTCAACATCCCCGGCGACAAGCACCAGCCCCTCTTCGAGAGCGGCGCGGCCTACTTCCATTGATGCAAAAATCCCCGGCGCGGTGCGCCGGGGATTTCAGCCTGCCGAAAATATATTTTCGGCAGGCTGCCGGACTTTTTGAACCTCTAA
>NZ_CAXSQB010000063.1:0-235 GCF_964239415.1 Clostridium sp. ATCC BAA-442
CCTCCGGGGAGGCGGAGGGGGACTCCACCACGGGGGCCGAGCTCTCCGGGGCGGGCTCCTTGCTGCTGCCGCAGCCGGCCAGCAGGCTCAGGGACAGCGTCCCGGCCAGGGCCAGGGCGAGAAAACGTCGGTTCATATGGGTACGCTCCTTTATTTGTTTTGTGGTACTCGCTCTCTTGGACGGCAGAGGGAGGAAAAAAGTTCCCCAGATTCGTAAAAAAGAGGGCCCGGGGGG
>NZ_CAXSQB010000063.1:245-18699 GCF_964239415.1 Clostridium sp. ATCC BAA-442
CTCTCCAAGGGAGAGGCCGGCCCTTCAGGGGCTTTCTTTTACGCCGGGCGGGTCTGCTCCGCATCTTCGTCCGCACCGCCGGCATCCAGCTCGGCGACGGGGAGAACGATGGTCATGCGGGTGCCTACGCCGGGCCAGGAGCGCACCTCAAACCAGCCGCCGTGGCGGTCCACGATCCACTTGGCGATGGCCAGCCCCAGCCCGGTGCCGCCGGTCTGGCGGGCCCGGGACTGGTCGGTGCGGTAGAAGCGGTCGAACACGTGGGGCAGGCTGCCGGCGTCGATGCCCTGGCCCTCGTCCTGGACGGAGAGGCGGGCCATGCCGTCCCGCAGGGCGGCGGACAGGGTGATGTGCCCTCCGGCGGGGGTGTATTTGATGGAGTTGTCCACCAGGATGCGCAGGGCCTGCTTGGTCAGTCCCACGTCGGCGCAGACCGGCACGGCCCCCTCCCACCGGGCGGAGAAGGTGTGGGTCTGGTCGATCATCCCGGTCTCCTTGAGCACCTCGGCGGCCACCTCGGTCAAGTCGAAGGTCTCCATCTCAATGTGCATGGAGTCGTTGTCCCCCCGGGCCAGGAAGAGAAGCTGCTCCACCAGCTCCTTCATGGAGTCGGCCTCCTGCCGGATGGCGTCGATGGCCTCCTGGCGGGTGGCGGGGTCGTCCTTGCCCCAGCGGTTGAGCAGGTTGGCGTAGCCCTGGATCACCGCGATGGGGGTGCGCAGCTCATGGCTGGCGTCGGAGACGAAGCGCATCTGGGAGCGGTAGGCCTCGTTGATGCGGTCCAGCATGGCGTTGATGGCCTGGGCCAGGGTTTTCAGCTCCTTCTGGGTGCCGGGCAGGTCGATGCGCCGGTCCAGGTGGGTGGCGTTGATCTCGTCCAGCTTGCCCGCCAGGGCCTTCAGCTCCTCCGGCGACATGCGCTCCACCTGGTTGAGCTTGGCGGCGGTGGCGGCCAGCTCCTGGATGGGGCGGAGCACCTTCTTGATGGAGCCGGCGTTCTTGAACAGGTTGGTCACCAGGCTGGCCAGCTGGCAGATGAACAGCACCCGGGCGGCAAAGACGAAGATGGCCGCGGGCTGGGTCAGATCCAGCCGGATGGCGTAGGGCTCGTCCCCCGGCATCTGGAGGGTGTAGCTGGTGGCGTCGCCGGAGGAGAAGGTGACCAGCAGGAGGAAATCCACCGTGCCGGGGTTGAAGTAGCGCACGCCGTCCCGGGTCTCCTCCGGCGAGGGCAGCCAGCCGGGCAGACGAAGGCCGTCCGCCTCCGGCGTGCCGGCGGTGACGGTGTAATCCCCCGCCGTCATCCACTCCGTGGCCTCCGCCGAGGGGACGCCCCGCTCCTCCACCAGGGTGTTGATCTGGGCCGCCTGCTGCTCCGACCAAACGAACAGGCCGCCGCAGAACAGGAACAGCAGCAGCAGATCCATGGTGAAATAGATGCCCAGCAGCCGGAAAAAGAGGCGTGTGTTGAGCCGGGCCACGATGGAGGACTTGATGCGCCCCGGCGGGCGCTTGTTCGCTCTGTGTGCCATGGGAACTCCCTCCTCCTAATCCCCGTCCAGCCAGGCCAGCACGGGCGCCAGTCGCTCCGGGGAAACCCAGTCGCCCCCGTCCCGGAAGGCGTCCCGCATGGCCCGGTCGGCCTCCGTCTCCGCCGGGGCCCTGGACACCAGCCGGGCCATGGGGGCCATCATGGCGCGGTAGAAGCCGGTGAGCTTCTCCGGGGCGTAGCCGCCCCGGAGGTAGAACAGGGGAACGCCCTCCAGCCGGTTGTCCCGGCGCAGCTTGGCCTCCTCCACCTCCGCCGCCATGCCCACGGCGCACACCGCCGCCATCCGGAAGCGGCGGCGGGCCTCCTTCAGGCCCTTGATCCCCCCGGCGCACAGCCAGCCCAGGTAGATAACTGCCGTCCCCCGGGGCAGGGCGGCGGCCTCCTTCAGCGGGCGGCAGGGCAGGCCGGTGCGCTCCGCCAGCAGGGCGGCGTACCGGGCGGTGAAGCCGGTCTGGCTGGTGTAGACGATGGCGGCCGCGTTCATTGTCCTTCCTCCCGAATCACATAGCCCACGCCGCGGACGGTGTGGATGAGCTTGATACCGAAGTGCTCGTCGATTTTGGCCCGCAGAAAGCGGATGTATACGTCCACTGCGTTGGTCTCCCCCACGAAGTCGAAGCCCCACACATGGTCCAGCAGGGACTCCCGGGAGATGACCCGCTCCTTGTTCTCCAGCAGGTAGCGCAGCAGATCGAACTCCCGGCGGGTGAGCTCCACCCCCTCGCCGTTCACGCTCACCTCGTGCCGGTCGGTGTCCATGGTGAGGGGACCGGCGGTGAGCAGGCTCCGGGGCGGCTCCGCGGCCTGGGCGGGGCGCTTGCGCAAGGCCGCCCGGATGCGGGCCAGCAGCTCCTCGATGGCAAAGGGCTTGGTGATGTAGTCGTCCGCCCCCATGTCCAGGCCGGACACCTTATCCACCACGGTGTCCCGGGCAGTGAGCATGATGACGGGCATGGCGCTCTCCCGCCGCAGGCGGCGCAGCACCTCCATGCCGGACAGGGCGGGCAGCATGATGTCCAGCAGCACCAGGTCGAACTCCCCCGACAGGGCCCGGTCCAGCCCGGCGCGCCCGTCGAAAGCCTTCTCCACCTCGTACCCCTCGTATTGGAGCTCCAGCTCCACCATGCGGGCCAGCTTCTCCTCGTCCTCCACCAACAGGATTCTCTCTGCCATCTCTCTCGCTCCTTACTTGCCTTTTTTCCCCCTGGATTTGTCGAATTCCCGCTTGAATTCGTCCCGTACCTGGCCCACCGCGTCCCCCACCTTGGCGGACACCTGGTTGACCACCTCGCCCACCCGGTTTTTGTCCAGATCCGGGCCGGAAAAGCGGTATTTACAGCCGAAGAACAGGCCCACCACCAGCAAGGGCAGGGAGATCCAGTAGGCCACCAACACCAGCAGGATCAGGATCAGCACGGGCAGGGCGGTCATCCGCTCCCCGTTGCGCCACACCTCAAACTGGTTGACCGTGCAGTGGCGCAGCAGATCCAGCGCCGCCGCCAGCAGCTCCCGCAGGCGGGTGCGCCAGCTCCCCCGCTCCTCCCGGCCGCGGTGGCCGCCCACGGTCACGGCCAGCCCCCAGAACCGCTTCTCGTCCTTCCCGGACGCCTCCGGCCCCCGGGTGGGCCCGGAGGGCGGCGGCTCCGGAGCGGCCCCGGGCTGGGTGGTAAAAAACGCGCCCCGCCCGCCGCCCGGCGGAATCCGGCCCTCCCGCTCCAGCAGGATCAGGGCGTCCAGCAGATCGCCGTCACAGGCCTCCAGGGCCCGCCGGGCCTCCTCATAGGAGACTGCCGCGTGCGCGCGGAGTTGTTCCACCTGTTCCAAAGTCACTGACATAGAGGCCGCCACCCTTTCAACGGTTTTGTGATTACAGTATACCCAAGCCGCAGGGCGGATGGAATTGATCTTTCCTTAAAAACACATTAAATTGGGTTCCGGGCAACATCATACCACGCCGGGCCCGCTGGTGCAAGCTGCCGCTTTACCCGGCTGGGGTTTCATGATATAATAACCGCAAAGCGGCGGTTATACCTGACGTTGTCCGCCCCTGGGGGCGGGACTGCGAAATCCGGAGTCATGCGGCCATTCCGCCGGGCTTCATTGCGGAATGACAAGAAAGGAACGGCTTTTGCCGGGAAGGGAGGGGCGCCATGCGCCGCATCCAGAAATATCTGTCCGGCCTGTGCGCGGCGGCGCTGCTCCTGAGCCTCCTGCTGGCCGGGACGGCCAAGGCGGATGAGATCACCATCTATCTGATGGCGGAGAACGACCAGATGCTGGACCTGCCCCTGTCCGCCATGCCCGCCTGGATCAACGGAGACATATATGTGCCCTACACCGCCTTCGACTGGACGGTGACGGGGGTGAACCTGGGGGTCTCCTACGGGCAGGAGCGGACAGAGACTGAGTACAAGTTTACCCTCTACAGCCTGAACGGCATGCTTGTGTTTGACCTGAACGCGGGCACCTGCACCGACGGCTTCTCCGGAGAGGCGAAGGACATGCGTGCCGCGCTGCGCAACGGGCGGGTGTTTGTCCCCCTGGCCGGGGTGTGCAGCTTTTTTGGCCTGAATTACACCTATACCCCCACCAACTACGGCACCCTGATCCGTATCACAAACGGGCAGGAGCGGCTGGACACCCAGCAGTTTGTTACATCGGCCAGCGGGCTGTCTATGCCCACCCGCTACTATAAGTACCTCCAGGAGCTGAACCAGGGCACCCAGCCCACGCCTAGCCCGTCCCCCACGCCATCGGGCGGCGGCACGGACGAGCCGGAGCAGGAGGACGGTCTGCCGGTCTACCTGTCCTTCCAGTGCACCGGCGGCGGGGCGCTGGACAACATTTTGGACACCCTGGAGGCACGCGGCATCCGGGCCCTGTTCCTCTTTACGCCGGATGCCTTGGCGGCGGCGGAAGGTCAGCTCCGCCGGCTGGTGGGCTCGGGCCACGCGGTGGGCCTGTCCGTCCCGGGCCAGAGCCTGGATGGGGCGCGGGCGGCGTTGGAGGAGGGGGCCGGCCTGTTGGAGCAGTTGGTCCGTGTGCGGCCCCATACCGTATATCTGGAGGGGGCGGCCTCCGGCGTGGCGGATGCGCTGGAGCGGGAGGGCTGGGCCTGCTGGTCGGCCAACGTGGACGGCCGGCCCGACGGCCGAAGCCAGAGCACCCAGGCCAACGCCCTGCTGCGCACTCTGGAAGGACGGCGCAGCGCGGCCCGCATGTTGCTGGACGACAGCGGAGAGAGCGCCGGCATCCTGTCCCGGCTGTTGCCCCGCATGCCGCGGGACGCGTACTGGTTCCAACTGGCGCTGGATACACGGATCTGAGAGAATTGGAGCACATACAGGCGGGCGGAGCTTGTCCGCCCGCCTGTTTTGAGGAGGAGGAGTCACACATGCGCACCGTATATCTGGACAACGCGGCCACCTCTTACCCCAAGGCACCGGGGGTGGGGGCGGCCATGGCGGACTACATTGAGCGTGTGGGCTGCAACATCGGCCGGGGCGGCTACCAGCGGACCTATGACGCGGCCGAGGGGGTGCTGGAGGTGCGGGAGCGGCTCTGTACCCTGGTGAACGGTCCCGGGCCGCGCAATGTGGCGTTCACCTCCGGGGCCACCCACGGGCTGAATCTGCTGCTCAAGGGACTGCTGCGGCCCGGCGACCGGGTCGTGACCTCCCCCATGGAGCACAACGCCGTCCTGCGCCCCCTCCGACAGTTGGAGCGGGCGGGGGTGGAGGTGGAGTACCTGCCCTGCACGGAGCGGGGGGAGCTGGTGACGGAGAATCTGGCAGAGCGGCTGACGCCCGGCGTCCGGGCGGTGGTGCTCACCCACGCCTCCAACGTGTCGGGCACCCGGTTCCCCATCGGCGCGGTGGGGGCCCTGTGCCGGGCGCGGGGCATCTTCTTCCTGGTGGACGCGGCCCAGACTCTGGGCGTCCTGCCGGTGGACATGGGGGCCATGGGCATCGACGGCCTGGCTTTTCCAGGCCACAAGGGCCTGCTGGGGCCCCAGGGCATCGGCGGCGTGGTGGTCAGCGATGCCCTGGCGTCGGAGCTGGAGCCCCTCCTCGCCGGCGGCACGGGCAGCCAATCCGAGTCGCTGGACATGCCCCCTTTCCTGCCCGACCGGCTGGAGGCGGGCACGCTGAATCTGCCGGGGATCTTCGGCCTGGGGGCTGCCCTGGACTACCTGGACCGGGAGGGGGAGGCCCTGCGGGCGCGGGAGCGGAAGCTGGCGGGCCACCTGTGGGCCCGGCTGATGGAGCTGGAGGAGGACGGCCTGCGGGTGCTGGGCTCTGACGACCCGGTAAACCGGGTGGGGGTGGTGTCTGTGGACTTTCTCTGCGCCGACAACGCCGAGATGACCTTCCGGCTGGAGCGGGAGTACGGCATCCAGACCCGCTGCGGCCTCCACTGCGCCCCGCTGGCCCACAAGACCCTGGGCACCTTTCCCCAGGGGGCGGTGCGCTTCTCCGTGGGGCCGTTTACCACCTTTGAGGAGCTGGACTACGTCCACGGCGCGGTGTACGACCTGCTGCTGGAGGTGGGCAACCAATAGTTGCGGCCATGAAACCCGGAAGCGGTGGCGGCCCAGGCCCGTCTCTGCTATTCTGAACGGCGAGGAGGAGTGCCCATGAATCTGGAGATTGCAAACCGCCTGCTGGCCCTGCGCCGGGAGCACGGCTATTCCCAGGAGGAGCTGGCGTACAAGCTGGGAGTCAGCCGCCAGGCGGTGTCCAAGTGGGAGAGGGCGGAGTCCTCTCCGGACACGGACAACCTGCTCGCCCTGGCCCGTCTCTACGGCGTGTCCCTGGACGCGCTGCTGCTCCACACCCCGGCGGGGGAGGCAGCCCAGGCCACGCCGGAGCCGGAGGAGGCCCCGGCGGACGAGGACGCGGAGATTTTTGCCGCCGCCCGGGCCTGGGACGCCGCGGAGGAGGCGGAGCAGAAGGCCCGGAAGCGGGCGCGGGCCAAGTGGAAGGAGGGGCTGCTGTGGCTGCTCACCCTGGCGCTGATGGTGATTCTGCCCAACCTGACCTACTGGCTTGGCATCTCGGAGGTCTATGCCGTGGTGGTCACGGTGGCCTTTTTGATCACCGGCTTCCTGCTGGACAACTGGCACCCGGGCTGGATGCTGTTTCTCACCATTCCGCTCTACTATGTACTGATCTTCGGACGTTAAAAATGGAGTTCCCGCCCTGCGGGAACTCCATTTTTTGCACTTTACTGGTGGATAACCGTGCCGGTGCGGCCCGCCACGCCGTCCTTGGCCTTCTCCAGAAGGGTGATCAGGGCGGTGCGGCCGGGGGCGCTCTCGGCGAATTCCACGGCAGCCTGCACCTTGGGCAGCATGGAGCCGGGGGCGAAGTGGCCCCGTTCCATGTAGACCTTGGCCTCGGCGGGGGTCAGGCTGTCCAGCCAGGTCTGGTTGGGCTTGCCGAAGTTAATGGCCACCTTCTCCACGGCGGTGAGGATGATGAGGGTATCGGCGTTGACCTGCTGGGCCAGCACGCAGGAGGCGAAGTCCTTGTCGATGACCGCCGCCGCGCCCTTGAGGTGGTGGCCCTCGGTCTTGTAGACCGGGATGCCGCCGCCGCCGCAGGCCACCACCACCAGTCCGGCGTCCACCATGTCGCGGATGGACTCAATCTCGATGATGGACTGGGGCTTGGGAGAGGCCACCACACGGCGGTAGCCCCGGCCCGCGTCCTCAATGACGTTATAGCCCCGCTCAGCCACCATTTTGTCGGCCTCCTCCTTGGTCATGAAGGCGCCGATGGGCTTTGTGGGGTTCTGGAAGGCCGGGTCGTCCCGGTTTACTTCCACCTGGGTCAGCACGGTGGCCACGCCCTTGGAGATGCCGCGATCCAGCAGCTCCTCCCGCAGCGCATTCTGGAGATCATAGCCGATATACCCCTGGCTCATGGCCACGCAGACGGAGAGGGGGCAGGGGATGTACTTCGCCGGCTCCGAGCGGGTCAGCTCGGCCATGGCCTTCTGAATCATGCCCACCTGGGGGCCGTTGCCGTGGGCGATGATGACCTCGTGGCCCTCCTCGATCAGATCCACGATGGCCCTGGCGGTCTGCTTCACCGCGATCATCTGCTCCGGCAGATTATTGCCTAGGGCATTTCCGCCCAGGGCGATGACAACACGTTTACCCATGAATAGCACCTCATTCAAGATAAAGAAAAGTCAAAAGGAGAGGGGCGGAAATGCCCACGCGCCGGGAGGCGCGTACAAGCGTTTTGCCCGAAGGGCAAAACCTTGGCGCAGGCGGAATTCAGTTCCGCCGAGCAAGTAAAAACAGAAGGGGGCCCCCAGGGCGGCGTGCCGTCCTGGGGCGTTTTCCGCCCAGGGCGATGACAACACGTTTACCCATGAATAGCACCTCATTCAAAATAAGAAAAGTCGAAAGGAGGGGGGCGGAAATGCCCTCCGCGCCGGGAGGCGCGTACAAGCGTTTTGCCCGGAGGGCAAAACCTTGGCGCAGGCGGAATTCAGTAGGGGCGCACCTGTGTGTGCACCCTGCCTGTTCCGCGGGCCGCCGGGCCGATGAGGGCATCGGCCCCTACGGAATACGGAGGGGCGGGCGGCCGCAAGGGGCATCCCTGCCTGTGTGCCCGCGCCGAAAAAGACGGGGCCCGCCCGCAGAATACCGGAGTACCTGTATTTGCGGGCGGGCCGGAGCGCCTGGGCGGGGGAAATTCGCAGATTTTACTTCTGGAACCAGCGGGCCAGGCCGCGCTCCTCCAGGGCCTTCAGGGTGGCCTGGGGATCCTTCACCTTGGCCAGGAAGATCATGGCGGCGATGATATAGGGCTTGAAGGAGGCCTCCTTATAGAGAGGATCGCGGTAGCGGTCAAACACGCTGGCCTCCACCTCGCCGTCCACGCAGGAGACGTCGTTGATGTCGGCGGGCAGGCAGTGCAGGTACAGGGCCTTGCCGTCGCGGGTGGTCTTCATCAGCTCCTCGGTGCAGCACCAGTCCTTGTGGGTGGCGTTCTGGGCCAGCAGCTCCTTCTCCAGGGCCTTGATGCCGTCGGAATCGCCCTCGGCGTACAGGTTGGTGCGCTTCTCCATGGCGGCGAAGGGGGCCCAGCTCTTGGGATAGACGATGTCGGCGTCCTGGAAGGCCTCGGCCATGGAGTGGGTCTTGGTGAAGGTGCCGCCGCTCTTCTGGGCGTTGGCACGGGCCACCTCCTCCACTTCGGGCATAACCTCGTAGCCCTCGGGGTGGGCCAGCACCACGTCCATGCCGAAGCGGCTCATCAGGCCGATGACGCCCTGGGGCACGGAGAGGGGTTTGCCGTAGCTGGGGGAGTAGGCCCAGGTCATGGCGATCTTCTTGCCCTTCAGGTTCTCCACGCCGCCGAAGTGGTGGATGATGTGCAGCATGTCAGCCATGGCCTGGGTGGGGTGGTCGATGTCGCACTGGAGGTTGACCAGGGTGGGCTTCTGCTCCAGCACGCCGTCCTTGTGGCCCTGGGTCACGGCGTCCATGAACTCGTGCATGTAGGCGTTGCCCTTGCCGATGTACATGTCGTCGCGGATGCCGATGACGTCGGCCATGAAGGACACCATGTTGGCGGTCTCGCGGACGGTCTCGCCGTGGGCGATCTGGCTCTTGCCCTCGTCCAGATCCTGCACCTCCAGGCCCAGCAGGTTGCAGGCGGAGGCGAAGGAGAAGCGGGTGCGGGTGGAGTTGTCGCGGAACAGGGAGATACCCAGGCCGGACTCGAAAATCTTGGTGGAGATGTTGTGCTCGCGCATGTAGCGCAGGGCGTCGGCGATGGTGAAGACGGCCTCGAGCTCGTCGTCGGTCTTTTCCCAGGTCAGGAAGAAGTCGCCCTCGTACATCTCCTTGAAGTTGAGCTTGTTGAGTTTGTCAATATAGTTCTGAAGGTTTTCCATAGCGGCAATCTCCTTTTCTTTTTTCTTGTGGGGTAGGGGCGGCCCTTGTGGCCGTCCGCGGGCGGGGACAAGCCCCGCCCCTACGGGCGCGCTTCTTACTGAATGTTATTATTGGTCTTGCCCGCGCGGAACTGGGACACGTCGGCGGTCTTGTTCTCCTCCTTGTAGTTGCCGGGCACGGCGGCGTACAGGGCGGCGCAGGTGACCAGATCCATCTTCCAGGTGATCTCGTTGGGGGCGTGAGCCTGGCTCTCGGCGCCGGGGCCGAAGCCCACGCAGGGGATGCCGTAGCGGCCCTGGATGGCCACGCCGTTGGTGGAGAAGGTCCACTTGTCGGTGAGGGGGCGGCCGTCCCGCAGGTGCATGGCGTCCCGCTTGGCCTCGGCGTCGGCGTGGCCGATGCGCTTGTCGCCCCAGAGGGCGTGGTGGGCGTCCACCAGGGCCTGGACGTGGGCGGCGTTCTCCTTGTTGATCCAGGTGGGGAAGTAGCACTCGGTCTCGTACACCTCGCCGGTCCAGGAGGGCCGGTCATACATATACATGGACACCTGTACGTCGTCGCCGTACTTCTTCACGCTGGGCAGATCGCGGATCTCCTGGAGGCAGGAGTCCCAGGTCTCGCCGGCGGTCATGCGGCGGTCGATGGAGATGGAGCAGGAGTCGGCCACGGCGCAGCGGCTGGGGGAGGTGTAGAAGATCTGGGAGGTGGTGCAGGTGCCCCGGCCCAGGAAGCGGGCATCCTCAAAGTGCTCGGGGTTGTACTTGGGATCCAGCATCTTCACCAGGCCCTTGATCTCCACGGTCTCGTCGGCGGGGTTCTCGTTGAGGGCGCGCACATCCTGGAGGATGTCGGCCATCTTGTAGATGGCGTTGTCGCCCCGCTCCGGGGCGGAGCCGTGGCAGGAGACGCCCTTCACGTCCACGCGGATCTCCATGCGGCCCCGGTGGCCCCGGTAGATGCCGCCGTCAGTGGGCTCGGTGGACACCACGAACTCCACCTGCTCCTTGCGGATGCCCTTGGCGGGGAAGAACTTGTTGACGATGTACTGCCAGCACATGCCGTCGCAGTCCTCCTCCTGCACGGAGCCCACCACCATGATTTTATAGCCGGCGGGAATGAGGCCCAGATCCTTCATGATCTTGGCGCCGTAGGTGGCGGCGGCCATGCCGCCCTCCTGGTCGGAGCCGCCGCGGCCGAAGATCACCGCGTCGTCCTCGTAGCCCTGGTAGGGATCGGCCTCCCAGTTGTTGATGTTGCCGATGCCCACGGTGTCGATGTGGGAGTCGAAGGCGATGATCTTGTCGCCCTCACCCATCCAGCCGATGACGTTGCCCAGGCCGTCCACTTCCACCGCGTCATAGCCCAGCTTCTCCATCTCGGCCTTGATGCAGGCCACCACTTCCTTCTCCTCGCAGCTCTCGCTGGGGTGGGAGATCATCGCCCGCAGAAAGCGGGTCATATCGGCCTTGTAGCCCTCGGCTGCCTTCTTGATCTGCTCGTAATCCATGTTCGTTTCCCTCCATCATTGATCCACAGGTGGTTGTATTTTCTTAAAAGCCTTACAGAGTGCGCGCCGCAGGCGTGCAGTTTGTTCGTTCCGGGGACATGTGCCCCGGAACCGGAGCCGCGCCGAGTGGCGCGTACAAGCGTTTTGCCCTGCGGGCAAAACCTTGGCGCAGGCGGAATTCAGTTCCGCCGAGCATGGAAAGGGGCTTGGGGCCCCACGGTCTGACGCAGTCAGACCGTGGGATATTCACCGTCCCACAGCACCTTGCGGAACTTCATGGGGTCGGTGTTGCCCTCGGTGGAGAACATGAGCACCTGGCTGAAACGGTCCAGGCCGATGGCCTCCCGGAGCTCCTTGTATTCATCGGTCTCCATGATGGCGGCGATGAGGCCCATGCCCACCGCGCCGGACTCGCCGGAGATCACCACCGGGTCGCCCTTGACGGGCACGCCCAGCATCCGCATGCCCCGGGCGCTCACCCAGTCGGGGCAGGAGACAAAGGCGGTGGCGTGGTTGCGCAGGATATCCCAGGAGATGGTGTTGGGCTCGCCGCAGGCCAGGCCGGCCATGATGGTCTGGAGATCGCCGTCCACGATGCGGGGGGAGCCGTCGCCGGCCAGGGCGCCCCGGTAGAGGCAGTCGGCCGCCTGGGCCTCCATGATGATGAACTTGGGCGGGTCGTTGGGGAACAGGTTGGTGAAGTAGCCCACCACCGCGCCGGCCAGGGAGCCCACGCCCGCCTGGACGAACACGTGGGAGGGGCGGTTGACGCCGATCTGGCGGAGCTGCTCGGCGGCCTCGGCGGCCATGGTGCCGTAGCCCTGCATGATCCAGGAGGGGATCTCCTCATAGCCGTCCCAGGCGGTGTCCTGGACGATCACGCCGTGCTCGGTCTGGGCGGCCTCGGCGGCGGCCATGCGGACGCAGTCGTCGTAGTTGACCTCCTCGATGGTGACGGCGGCGCCCTCCTTGGCGATGTTGTCGTACCGGGGCTTGGAGCTGCCCTTGGGCATATGTACCACGGCCTTCTGCCCCAGCTTGTTGGCCGCCCACGCCACGCCGCGGCCGTGGTTGCCGTCGGTGGCGGTGAAGAAGGTGGCCTGGCCGAACTCCTTGCGGAAGGCCTCGCTGGTCAGGTAGTCGTAGGTCATCTCGGACACGTCCCGGCCCATCTCCTTGGCGATGTACTTGGCCATGGCGAAGGAGCCGCCCAGCACCTTGAAGGCGTTCAGGCCGAAGCGGAAGGACTCGTTTTTGACGCACAGGCCGGCCAGCCCCAGGTATTGGGCCATGCCGTCCAGCCGGTCCAGGGGGGTGACGGAGTACTGGGGGAAGGTGCTGTGGAAAAAGCGGGCCTTGGCCACGTTGGAGAGCGACATGATGGGCAGCTGCCGGTCGTCGCTCTTGGGCATGGTGTTGAGGACCCATTTGATCTGGTCTTTCATTGGGACGGTCGCCTCCAAATTATTTTGAAGTTGCACTCACTTTTTGTTTTACGAGACCATCATACCACGTCCCGTTCAGATGTCAAGAGGATATTCTAAAAAAAATGGTGTAATACTAAAAAATTTTTAGCATCCATAAAAATGCGCCTGCCGTATAAGGGAAAAACAGGAAAGCGGGGGCCCCGGCGGCCGGGCGCCGGGGCCCCGGACGGACGGCCGCCGGGACCCCGCGGAAGGTCAGGGGGCGGCCTTCTTGGCTGGCTTTTTATAGAAGGTGTCCTGCATGGGCAGGCTGGTGCGCAGGATGTGGTCGCGGGCGTAGTAGGCCCCCTGGGCCGCCGGAGCGGTGGGGATGGTGGCGATCTCGCCGATGCCCTTGGCCCCGTAGGCGAAGGGGAGCAGCTCCTCCTTCTCCACATAGATGGCGTGGATGTCGGGGATCTGGTCGGCCCGCATCAGCCCCAGGGTGCCGAATTTGGCCTGGGGCACACAGTCCTTCAGGGGGAAGTCCTCGGTGAGGGCGTAGCCCAGGCCCATGAGCACGCCCCCCTCGATCTGCCCCTGGATGGAGGTGGGGTTGACCACCTTGCCCGAGTCGTGGGCAGCGTAGACCTCCTTCACCCGCCCGTCGTCGTCCAGAATCACCACATGGGTGGCGAAGCCGTAGGCCACATGGCTCTTGGGATTGGGCTTGTCGGCCCCCAGCTTGTCGGTGGGGTCGAAGAACTCGGCGCTGTACTCCAGCCCCTCCAGGGCGGACAAATCTCCGCCCGCCCCGTCCAGATCGGCCCTGAGCTCGGCGGCGGCCATGCGCACCGCCTCGCCGGTGATCAGGGTCTGGCGGGAACCGGAGGTGGTGCCCGAGTCGGGGGCCACCTCCGAGTTGGCCCCCATGTTGCGGAGCTTTTCCAGGGGCAGGCCGGTGGCCTCGGCCAGCATCTGGAGGAACACGGTGGCGCAGCCCTGGCCGATGTCGGAGGCGGCGGAGTAGAGCTCCACCACCCCATTGCGCACCGCCAGCTTGCACCGGCCCTTGTCGGGCAGGCCCACGCCCACGCCGGAGTTCTTCATGGCGCAGGCGATGCCGGCGTGAGCCGCGTTTTGCTCATAGACGTCCTTTACCGCCAGCAGGGTCTCCTTGAGGGCGGTGGAGCAGTCGGCGATCTGGCCGTTGGGGAGGGCCTTCCCCGGCTCGATGGCGTTGCGGAAGCGGATCTCCCAGGGGGAGATGCCCACTTTTACCGCCAGCAGGTTGATGTTGGACTCCAGGGCGAACTCGCTCTGGCACACGCCGAAGCCCCGGAAGGCCCCGGCGGGGGGGTTATTGGTGTACCAGCCGAAGCCGCGGATGTCGGTGTTCTGGTAGCAGTAGGGGCCCACCGAGTGGGTGCAGGCCCGCTCCAGCACCGGCCCGCACAGGGAGGCGTAGGCCCCGGTGTCGAAGTGGATCTCGCAGTCCAGGCCGGTGAAGATGCCGTTCTCGTCGCAGCCCAGGGTGAAGGTGCCCTCCATATAGTGGCGCTTTGGGTGGAAGGCGATGGACTCCTGCCGGGAGAGCTTCGCCTTCACCGGGCGGCCCACCTTGAGGGCGGCCAGCACCGCCAGGTGCTGCACCGACACGTCCTCCTTGCCGCCGAAGCCGCCCCCCACCAGCTTGTTCTCCACCACGATGCGCTCGGGCTCCCACCCCAGCATGATGGAGATCTCCTTGCGGGTGTCGTACACCCCCTGGTCGGAGGTATAGACCTTTACCCCGTCCTTGTAGGGGAAGGCCACGGCGCACTCCGGCTCCAGGAAGGCGTGCTCGGTGAATGGGGTGCGGTAGGACTGGGTGACCACATACTTGGACTGGGCCAGGGCGGCCCTGGCGTCGCCCCGGGTGACGTGGCGCTGCTGGCACAGGTTGCCGTTGGGGTGGAGGCTGGGGGCGTCCGCCGCCCTGGCCTCCTGGATGGTGCGTACCGGCTCCAGGGGCTCATAGTCCACCTTCACCAGCTCCTTGGCCTGCTTGAGCACGGCCTCGCTCTCCGCCACCACCAGGCAGACGGCGTCCCCCACGCAGCGGGTGATGTCCCCCTTGGCGATCATCACGTCCCAGTCCTGCTGGAGGTGGCCCACCTTGTTGTGGGGCACGTCGTCGGCGGTGAGGACGGCCAGCACCCCCGGCAGAGCCAGGGCGGCGGAGGGGTCGATGTCCAGCACCCTGGCTCGGGGGTACTGGGAGCGGACGGCGGAGGCGTGCGCCATGCCGTCCAGGTACAGATCGTCGCAGTACTCCCCCCGGCCCAGCACCTTGTCGCGCACGTCGGTGCGGAAGGCCCGCGCCCCCACGCCGTAGTCCTCCCCCTCCTCCAGGGCGGGATCGACGGACGCCTCCCCGCGGAGGATGGCCCCGGCCAGGGCAATGCCCTCGATGATTTTCTTGTAGCCGGTGCAGCGGCACACGTTGCCCCGGATGGCCTTTTTGATCTCCGCCTCGGAGGGGTTGGGGTTCTGATCCAGCAGGGCCTTGCCCGCCATTACCATGCCGGGGATGCAGAAGCCGCACTGAACCGCGCCCACCGCGCCGAAGGCGTAGACGAAGGCCTCCCGCTCGGCCTCCGAGAGGCCCTCCACCGTCACGATCTCCTTGCCTGCGGCCCGCTTGGTGGACAGGACGCAGGCCTTGACGGCCTTGCCGTCCACCAGGATGGTGCAGGTGCCGCAGGCGCCCTCGCTGCACCCGTCCTTCACCGAGGTCAGGCGCAGCTCGTCCCGCAGGTAGCGCAGCAGAGGCTTCTCCTCCTCCGTGGAGCAGGGGACGCCGTTGACCACAAAGGAATAACACTCACTCATGGCAGGTTCCTCATTTCCTGATTCAGATTCCATGGGCGTGCGGAAAGCCCCAGCGAAAGGCTGAGGCTCACCGCCGCCGGATTATCCCAGCAGATAGGCGTAGTTTTCGTATACCGCGCAGATCAGGCGGCGCAGGGGGTCGTACAGGCCGCAGGCGGCGTCGGACACGTCGTAGTCGGCCACCTGGCCGCCCAGGCGCACCCGGGTTCTGCCGTCCTCCAGGCGGAGGAAGCCCTCGTTCCGGCTGTTCTCGAAGTCGTCCGCGCGCCAGAACAGGGTGAACTTGTCCTGATAGGGGCGGCTGTCATAGGGGCAGAAGGTGGCGCAGTTGCCGCACTCGTTGCACATGCCGTCCACGTGGATGATCTGGCGCTGGCGCATGCCGGGCACCCACACTGCCACATTGGCCCGGTTGGGGCACACCTCGGTGCAGGTCTCGCACACGGTGGCGCAGCCCAGGCAGCGGCTGTCCCCGCAGGAGGCGCAGTCGGTGCACACGTCGCCCCGCTTGGCCAGGGGCTTCTGATAGTCGGGGTTCACGTTCTGCTCCACCCAGGCGTCCGCGTCGAAGGGGTGGATGGCCTGGGCCGCCCTGGCGGCGCCGGCGATGGCCTCTACCACGGTGCCGGGGCCCTTCTGGCCGTCGCCCACCACAAAGACGTGCTTGACGGAGGACTCCAGGGTATCCGGGTTGACCACGGCGCGGCCCCGTTGATCCACAGAAAGGCCGTTGGCGGTGTAAAGCTCCGTGTCCACCTTCTCGCCCACGGCGGTGATCACCGTGTCGGCGGGCACCTCCGCCGTCCGGCCGGTGTCCACGGGGGAGCGGCGGCCGGTGGCGTCGGGGGCGCCCAGCTCCATCACCCTGCAGGTGAGCACGCCGTCCCGGACGCCCACGGGGGCGAGCAGCTCCCGGAACTCCACGCCGTCGGCCAGGGCCAGCTCCAGCTCCTCCTGGTCGGCGGGCATATAGCGGCGGGTTCTGCGGTACACCAGGGAGACGGTCTCCACGCCGGGAAGGCGCTTGGCGGCCCGGGCGGCGTCCATGGCGGTGTTGCCGCCGCCGATGACCACCACATGCCGGCCCAGGTTCAGGGTATCGGGGGCCTTCTTGGCGGCCTCCAGGAACTCGATGACGTTGCGCTCCTCGCCGTACTCCAGCCCGGCGCTGCCCTTCTGCCACGCGCCGGTGGCCAGGATCACATGGGTGAAGCCCTGGGCGAAGAGCTCCTGTACGTTCTTCACCTCGGTGTTGAGCTCCACCTTTACCCCCATGGCCTCCATGAGGCGCACGTCGTTGTCGATGGCCTCGCCGGGGATGCGGAACGCGGGGATGACATGGCGCACGATGCCGCCCAGGGCGTCCCGGCGCTCGAAGACGGTGACGTCCACGCCGGAGCGGCCCAGGAAGTAGGCGGCGGACATGCCGCCGGGGCCGCCGCCCACCACGGCCACCCTCCGGCCCGCGGCGGGGGCGGCGGGGCGCAGCTTGGGCAGCAGGGCCTCAAACCCGCCCTCGGCGGCCTTTAGCTTCTGGGCGCGGATGTAGACGCTCTCGTCGTAGGCGTTGCGCATACACTTGTCCTGGCAGCGGTGGGAGCAGATGGTGCCGGTGATGAAGGGCAGGGCGTTGCGCTGGGTGATGATGCGCAGCGCCTCCTCGTACTTGCCCTCGCCTACCTTCATCAGATAGGCGGGGATGTCCTGCTCGATGGGGCAGCCGGAGCGGCAGGGGGCGGAGAAGCAGTCGATGAGGGGCACCTTTTTGTCCAGCTTGCGGCTGGGGATGGGCTTCATGGGCTTTTGATAGTGGCCGTCGGCGGAGATGCCCTCCGCCCGGGCGGCCGCCCTGGCCGCGTCCACCCCCTCCCAGGGGGCGTAGGAGATATCCAGCAGCGCCCGGCCGATCTGGCTGAACCGCTGGTAGCCGCCGGGCTTGAGGACGGTGGTGGCCATGGTGATGGGCCAGATGCCCGCGTCAAAGAGGGCCCGCACCGAGTGAATGTCCGCGCCGCCAGAATAGGAGATGCGCAGCTTGCCCTTGAACTCCCTGGCCAGCCGGGCCGCCAGGGACAGGGACAGGGGGTAGAGGGAGCGGCCGGACATGTACATCTCCTCGCTGGGCAGCTCGCCGGCGGCCACGTCCACGGGGAAGGTGTTGGTGATCTTCACGCCGAACTCCAGGCCCCGCTCGCCGGTGCGCTGCATCAGCCGGTGGAACATGGGCACCGCGTCCTCCCACTGGAGATCCTCGCGGAAGTGGTGGTCGTCAAACTGGATGTAGTCGAAGCCCAGGCCGTCCAGGGTCTTGCGGGCGAACTCATAGCCCAGCAGGGTGGGGTTGCACTTGACGTAGGTGTTCAGGTTCTTTTCGGTGATGAGGTAGGTGGCGATGCGCTCGATCTCGTCGGGGGGGCAGCCGTGGAGGGTGGACTCGGTGATGGAGTTGGACACGTGGGGGGTAATGCCCCGGACATAGGCCTCGTCCACCTTCTCAAACCGGTCCAGATTGGCCAGAGTCCAGTCCATGCACTCCCGCCACACCTCGGTGCCGGAGGCGTCCTTCATCCCCTCGATGTAGGCGTCCACCTTGGGGCTCTGGATGCCCTTGAGGTCGTAGCCCACACTCATGTTGAACACAAAGCCGTCGGGATCGCCCAGCTCCAGCTCCTTCGCCAGCAGCTTGCAGGCGAACCACGCCTTGACATACTCGGCGAAGGCCTGGGGGACGTACAGCTCGGTGGACCACTCGCAGTTGTAGCACTCGTCCGCGGCGGTGATGCAGGGTTTGCTGACGCACTTGGACAGCTCCTCGCCGTCCATCACCTGCACGGTCTTGACCTCAAAGAAGCGGCTGCCCGCGGCGTAGGCCGCGATGATGTTCTGGGCCAGCTGGGTGTGGGGGCCGGCGGCGGGGCCGTAGGGGGACTCGATCTTCTCCTCAAAGATGGGCAGGGCCTTCCCGCCGGCGTGGTGCACCAGCTTGGATACGCCGAACACGGAGCCCTGGGCGCGGTACTCGCTCAAAATCCAGTTCATCAGGTGGGCAAAGGGCATGGGTCTCATAATATCGCTCATAACGGATGGCCTCCCAAATATGATTCAGATGTGTTCAGACTGGCGGGGGGGGGGGGGGGGGGGGGGGGGGGGGGGGGGGGGGGGGGGGGGGGGGGGGGGGGGGGGGGGGGGGGGGGGGG
>NZ_CAXSQB010000064.1:0-11968 GCF_964239415.1 Clostridium sp. ATCC BAA-442
ACCGTTACCGGCAACGAGGCCGCCAAGATGCTGCTGGTGGCCGCCGGCTACGACGCGCAGCTCGAGGGCCTGACCGGCAACGACTGGGCCATCAAGACCGCCTCTCTGGCCTCTACCCTGGGCATCTTTGATGACCTGACCGCTCCCACCGGCGATCCTCTGACCCGCGACAACGCGGCGCTGCTGATCTACAACGCTCTGGACATCGAAATGATCCAGAAGTACGAGAACGGCTACGCCATTGCCTTTGAGGATCACCGTACCCTGCTGTCCACCAAGTATGGCGTTTATAAGGTGGAGGGCGTGGTCACCGGCAACGAGTGGGCCCAGCTAGAGGATACCGACAGCGAGGACGCCCTGGCCACCGGCAAGACCAAGATGGATCACGTAAAGGTCTACAAGTCCACCACCAGCAACACCGTTGTGGGCGAGTATGAGGAGGAGAAGAACCCCGTTATCTTCAACGTGTCCACTCCCGTCGACATGCTGGGTCAGACTGTAACCATGTATGTGCGCAAGACTACCGTTCTGGCCAACTCCGAGGTTCTGGGCGTGTACGTGAACGGCAACAACAACGTGGTCAAGACCACCGCCGACACCCAGGACACCATGAAGGACTTCCTGAAGGGTACCGGCCTGAGCGTGGACGGCGATACCGCCTACTACGTCAACTACGGCGTAATGAAGGACGAGGCTGCCGCCACCAAGGCTATGGGCTTCGAGTCCGGCGACCGCTTCAACAGCGTGAAGGGCAAGACCAACGGCTACGGCGTGGAGCTGACCGCCATCGACAACGATAACGACGGCGAGGTTGAGTACGTGCTGTACCTCCAGGAGACCCTGTCCCAGGTCATCGCCAAGAGCGCCTCCAAGGAGACCACCACTCTGAACACCTTCAACTCCAACAAGGCCATTGACAACGAGGACATCGTGACCGAGGCCGACCTAGCTGAGGGCGACCTGGTTCTGACCATCTCCTACGGCGGCCGCTACTATGTCTCCGAGCCCCAGGTGGTCACCGGCCAGATGGAGTCCTATGCTGCCAACAAGGAGAAGGAGCAGACCATCACCGTGGGCGGCACCGAGTACCACCCCTCCTACATCCAGTACAAGGCTGACACCGCCGACAACACCTATGAGTTCGACGTGCTCAAGTGCGACAACGGCGGCGTGGAGTTCGACTCCGACTACGACTTTATCCTGGACAGCAACGGCAACGTCATTGCCTACCGTCCCTCCGAGCAGGGCCTGTACGACTACGCCCTGGTTCTGGACTCCGGCTATGAGCCCGGCGCCTTTGCCTCCGACGCCTCCGGCAAGATCAAGGTCCTGCTGGCCGACGGCACCGAGGGCGTCTACACCTTGAACTTCTCCGCCTCCGCCAAGAACGTGGGCGAGCAGGTTGCTGACGTTCTCACCGCTAACAGCCATACTGAGAAATACAGCAAAAATCAGGGCATTCAGGAGCTGAAGGGCTTCCTGGGCACCTCCGACTCCGACAACTCCGCTACCGCCCCCTGGAAGACTCCTGTTGAGACTGGTAATACCGGCGCCTTTGTCAACAAGAACATTGATACGAATGGTACTGCTGGTATCAACGACGCCGACTACAAGGACGGCCGCGCTGCTGGCTATGTCATCGCCTACTCCCTGAACGATGACAATGTGCTGACCATTAAGTCCATCGTGGGCAGCAACGACGAGGTTTCCGTGGTGACCGACGTCTTCAACCCCGCCGACGTGAAGCAGCAGACCATGAGCAGCGCCTATGAGACCGGCGCCGCCCGTATCCGCTACAACAGCAACAACAGCCAGATCACCGTAGACAAGAACACTGTGGCCTTCTATTATGACAACAGCACTCCCAGCGATATCACCTACGGCGTGGCTGTCGGCTACAATGAGATGGCTCATGTGGATAACAACAAGATTGTTTCCGCCCGCTTCCTGGACAGCAAGTCCACCCTGGCCTCCACCGTGCTGTTTGACGCCAAGGGCGTGGCCGTGGAGAAGGACTATGCCTTCGTTCTGAGCCGCAGCAGCGTGGACAGCAAGTATGCCACCCTGAACGTGGTTCTGATGGATGGCACTGTGACCACCCTGAAGATCACCCGCAACGACTACAACAGTATCTTCAACACCTCCGACGATTTCAGCATTCCCTATGCCTACACCACTGACGGCAACGGTGTTTCCGACCTGACCAAGCCCAACTTCTCCAGCGATGACAACCAGGCCAGCAACCTGGAGATCGTCCGCGGCTATGCCCGTCAGCTGCGCACCGGCACCGTGGCCCTCTACACCGACAAGACCATGACCAACCTGGTTACCGGTACTTACGGCGACGGCACCTTCACCTATGAGAACAACATCTGGAACGTGGAGGACGTGGACAACAGCTATGAGAAGGCTCCTGTCGGCTCCTTCTCCGAGAACGTGGGCCGCGAGGTTGTCATGGTCATCGACAGCGACAAGAACATTGTCCGCGCCGCCTACATTCTGAGCACCCTGGACGGCGTGTATGCCGCCAATGCCAACATTACTGTTCAGCCTGCCGCGAACTCCAATATTACCGAGAACCAGGCGCTGACCCTGTCTGTGACCGCCACCGCTCCCGGCACTCTGAGCTACGAGTGGTTCAAGAGCGCTGACAACAGCACCAACACCCCCAACGACGACACCTCTCTGGTCAATGTGGCTGGCTACACCGGCGCCAAGACCAACACTCTGAGTGTTGCCGCCAACACCCTGTCTGCCGGTTCCCACTACTTCTATGTGAAGGTGACCAACACCGAGACCGGCAAAATCGAGAGCGTCGTGGTCAGCAATCTTGCCACTGTGACCGTGGGTACTTACACCGCCAAGACCATCAGCTACAGCACTGCGGATGCCGCCAAATTTGCTGTTTATGCCGGCAACAGCCAGACTCCTCTGACCGAGGAGGACAGCCGTTCCGGCAAGCAGGTGACCATCCCCGCTGATGCCACCACCGTTGCGATCCAGAACTCTGACTGGAATGCTGGAGAAAACTACGCCTTTAATGGCAAGAACTACGAAGTGGATTCCGACAAGTGCATCACTGTAAATGTGGGTGATCTTTCTAACGGTGACACCCCGATTAGCTCCAGCAATTTCACTCGGGTGTATAAGGCTACCTATGAGGTTCCCGGCGCTCCCTATACAAGCGCTGCGGCTCCCGATGCCGAGTTCGATGCTACCTCTGTGACCGCTCCTGCGGTACCTGCTGCTGAGACTGGCTACCAGTTCCTGGGCTGGTATGATGCCACCAACAGCAAGGTTTACAAGCCCGGCGCTACTGTGACTCTTGGCGGTAGCGATGTTACTCTGACCGCTGTGTACGGTTCCACCGTCATGGAGGCTGGTGCTAACGATAAGAGCGCTTCCGACGGTCTGGCCACCGCGCAGTTTAAGTTTGACATCTCTGCTGACATCAGCGCCAAGATTACCAAGCTGACTGCAACTGCCAGCACTGTTGGCGGTGCGACTCTGGGAGGTGGCAAGGACACCAATTCCGTTGCCTTTGCTTCCAACGAGATTGCCCTCACCTTCACGAGCGATGGCGTTGACCTGAGCGGAGCCGCTACGGGCAATACCATTACCTTCAGCATCACTATCTCCTATGAGGCTGGCGGTACGCTGACCCCTGGTGATATTACCTACACTTACGCCTGATCATATTGAAACATCCCCCCGGGCTATACCCGGGGGGATGTTCTATTTCACCGCGAAATAATGGTATTTGGTGCCGCTGTAGTTCATATAGGAGCGGTTCCGGCTGTCCTGGGTAACGGCGAAGCCGCTGGCCTGGATCTGGATGGCGGGCGTGCATGGTCCGTTGATGTCCTGATAGAACACTGGCCAGCCGTCTACCGCCAGGCCGCCGCTGATGCTTTCGCCGCCGTTGCTTCCATAGCGGTTGCCAAGCGCCATCTCCACCAGAACCGCCCTGGGCCGGAATCCCAGGTGAATCGTGCGGCTGGCGGCATTGTCGCCGGTATAGGCTCCTGTGCTGATCTCGGCCTTCTCCCGTTCCAGCCGCTCCGCCTGGGCCTTGGCGGCCCGCATGCCTGTGTCGATCCTGGCAAAGTCCTGATTGAAGTCCGTCCGCAAAAAGCTGTCGGACGGCTCCCATTGGTGCAGTTGATAGTGTTCCGTATAATTTGCCATATTTTTTACATCTCCTCCCCATGTAGGGACACCCCACTATCCGCCGCATGCCCAAACCCGGACAGTCTACAGCTGTGTTTGGAGATTCCGTCTACCAAATGTCTACCACCTGAGGCCCTGAAACCCTTCTGGTTTCAGGGCCTCAGCCCTTTTTCCCTGTCAGGATTGTCTACCAAATGCCTACCAAGCAAACCTTTCCATGCCTTCACCGAGTTTTTTAGGTGAAAACGAGCAGATATTTGTACCTATTTCTCCTTTGTAAGGGGCGTCATACGCCCCTCTGGCTCAAAATTCAGAAGGAGGAAATCCAAATGAGAAACCTCAAGCGGACTCTCAGCCTGGTAATGGCCATGGCCCTGATTGTGGGCATGATGGTCGTCTCCGCCAGCGCTGTGAGCAGTGATTTCAACGACTCTGCTGAAATCACCAACACTGAGGCGGTTGATGTGATGACCGCCATCGGTGTGTTCGAGGGCACCGACAAGGGCGCCTTCAACCCCACCGGCATCCTGACCCGTGAGCAGGCCGCCAAGATCGTGGCTGTCATGCTCCTGGGCGAGGAGGATGCCAATAAGCTGACCACCAACTCCACCACCTTCAAGGACGTGGCGGCCAACCGCTGGTCTGCGGGCTATATCGGCTACTGCGTGCAGCAGGGCATCCTGGCGGGCACCGGCAACGGCAACTTCGACCCCGAGGGCGAGCTGACCGGCCTGGCCTTTGCGAAGATGATGCTGGTGGCCCTGGGCTATGACGCGAAGGTTGCCAACTATGTGGGCAACGACTGGGCCATCAACGTGGCCGCCGACGCGGTGAACGCGGGCATCGCCCCCAAGGGCATCGTGCTGGCCGACGCCATGACCCGTGAGCAGGCCGCCCAGATGGCGTTCCAGACCCTGACCGCCGACACTGTGTACTACACCAACAAGGGCACCACTGTCATCGGCTCCGACGGCATGCAGGTTATCGTGGGTGCTTCCGCCCCCGTGAAGGTCGCCAACAGCACGACCGATGATTACCGCACCGTGAAGGGCGACAAGGACGAGGTGCAGCAGTTCTGCGAGAAGTACTTCTCTGACCTGACCCTGAACAGCAATAACCACGACGATTTCGGCCGTCCCTCCGACCAGTGGAAGAACGGCACCAAGGAGATCGGCACCTATGCTTCCACCGCCGATGCCTCTTACTCCGAGAAGGTCAGCTCCAAGACCCTGTACTCCGACCTGGGCCTGGATAAGACCACTACTGTGGATGTGACCGAGGACGGCAAGGCCAATGGCACCTTCACCATCGAAAAGGGCAACAGCGACGACGAGCTCGGCGGCAACGGCGTTCTGGTCGAGGCTTTTGTGGACAACGACGACAACGTGACCCTGGTGGTCATCAACACCTACGTGGGCGAGATCTCCAAGGTTACCGCCGCGAAGGACGGCGATGACCGCTATGTCACCGTGGACGGCAAGAAGTTTGAGACTGAGTCCTTCGAGAAGGACGACGTGGTTCTCTACACCATGGCTGATGGTGAGATCCAGACCATGACCCTGGCCGAGGTGGTTGAGGGCGTCGAGGTCACCAAGACCACCGGCGATTCCAGCTTCGTGGCTGACGGCGAGACCTACAAGTACAGCGCGAAGATGTCCAATAAGGGTGATGTCAAGGTCGACAGCGTGCTGGACCTGTACCTGGATTCCTATGGCTATGTCATTAAGGTCGACGTATCCAAGGCCTCCAGCGACTACGCCTACGTCGTGAACACCGGTGCCGATGAGGGCCGCTATGACGACGAGAGCTCCTACTATGCCAAGCTTCTGCTGGCCGACGGCACCGTGGTCGAGGCCGAGGTCGATGAGGACTGTCTGAGCGGCAGTAACTTTAGTGCAAAGGAAACCGCTCTGAAAAACATGCGGGGCTACATCGTAGAGTACAGCAAGAACTCCAAGGACATCTACACCATCAAGGGCGTCAGCACTTCTGGTCTGGCCGAGAACAAGAAGGTCGAGATCAACAAGGGCGAGTCCGCCATGACTCTGGACACTAAGACTGTCTACGCCAACAGCAAGACCGTCTTCCTGGTGCAGACCGGCACCGGCAGCAAGGCCACCTATAAGTCCTACACCGGCTATGCCAATGTTCCCGACCTGAAGGACAACAGCGGCAACTTTGTTTACTACTGCAAGAGCGGTAGCACTGTGGCTACCATGGTCTTCATCTCCGATGTGTCCGCGAGCTCTGACGACATCGTGTATGTCCTCAGCTCCAAGGCCGGCACCAAGGTGAAGGACAGCGACAACACCTACTACGAGTACAAGGCTGTTGTCAACGGCGAGATCACCACTGTCAAGATGGATGAGGAGCTGAAGGACAGCTATCCCAGCGGCAATGTCCTGAAGACCGATATTCTGCTGAACGTTATCGCCTATGCGGATGCTGAGAACGAGATTCTGGACGCCTCCGCCTGTGAGGAGTACAGCAAGGTCACTACCGATGATACCTATCAGCTTCCCGGCGTGGAGGTCAAGGCTGAGGCCGAGGATGGTATCATCGACCTGGGCGGCAAGAGCTACGCTGTTTCCGACGATGTAGAGGTCTATGCCGTCACCAAGGGCAAGAAGATCGAGACTGGCTCTCTGAGTGATGTGGAGAAGGGCATGACGGTTACCGCCATCGTGAAGAACGGCGAGATCGTCACCATCTTCTACGGCTCCACCACCTCCTCCGGCAGCGACAAGGCTGAGATTTCCGGCAGCGGTGTAAATACTGCTACCGTTGTTAACGCCTCTGATCTGAGCAGCGAAGCCAATGGTGCCTATGTTCTGACCAAGATGCCTGAGGATAAGAAGGATGACATCGGCGGTGAAATCACCGACAACATGTTCTTCACCTTCCGCATTACTGACAAGGATGCTCAGGATGTTGCTCTGTCCATCAAGAACAGCAAGGGTAATCTGATGTACAAGGAAGATGCCAAAGGTGTGACCACTGGTTTCCATTACTTCTATGTGCAGGTCATTGGTGAAGGCATCAATAATTCCTCCAAGGGCTATGAGATGAGCGATAAGGCGCTTGTCGATGGCACTTATACTTGGACGATTGTCAATACGACCACCGGCGATGAGCTGATTGGCGGTACCTTCACTATCCGCTGAGTTCTGATCACCAAACCCCAAGAAGCAAGGAGGCCCCGGGTATTTCCCGGGGCCTTCTTGCTTTCTTGATATAGCGCCGCGTAATAATAGATGGTTCCAGCCTCATTGAGCTGCTGGTAGTCGTGATTGTAAAGTCCTCCCCCCAGCTTCCAGCTCAGGCCGTCTTGAGTCCACTCCACCTCAAGCAGCTCTCCATCGCTGGTGCTGAAATTAACCGCCTGCGTGTTCCCCCTCAGAAAGACAGCGTGGCGTGAACCGCAGCTTACCCAAAGCGCCTTGGCTGGAATCCCCAGTGTAAGTACGGTAGGCTCGGACGGGCCGCAAGTTCCCGTACCCACATAAGAGCCGAACAGAAGGCTGCAATCTCCCCGTCCGGCGAGGCCCGCGTCAATTTTCTGAAAATCCTCGTTGAAGTCTCTCCGTAAAAAGCTGTCCTCCGGTTCCCACTGGTGCAGGTGATAGTGCGCTGTATAGTTTGCCATCTATATTACCCCCTCCGCAGGCAAGGCCATCCCCGCGTCCGGTAGACAGCCGGACGCGGGGTTCCTTTCCCGCAGGGGCCGCGTTTTCCAGTACAGCAAAGGCGCTGCCCGGCCCCCCTGCGGGAGGAATGAAAATGGCAGCTTATACCGAACACTATCACCTGCACCAGTGGGAGCCGGAGGACAATTTCCTGCGCACGGATTTCAACGAGGATTTCCGTGTGCTGGATAAAGCACTGGCCTTAAAGCCTGAGATTCTAAGTGGAAGCTATACAGGGGATGACGCCCGAAGCCGGGATATTTCGCTGGGGGTATCGCCCCGGGCAGTCTTTGTGGTAAGGCAGGACGGCGCAATGCAGTCCGACATGTATACCTATGGCGGCCTGGCGCTGCAAGGAGCGCCGGTCACCATGCGGGACGGAAACCTGGTGGAGATCACCAGCAGCGGAATACGGGTGGCCCGCGGCGACCTGATAGAGGGCAGATTCTACGCGGACGCAAACCGATCCGGAATGAGCTACTACTATATAGCCTTCCACTAACAAAAAGAGCCCCCCCCAATCGGGGGCGCCTCTCTTCGTAATAAGCCGATTGCAGTTAGATTACCACTTCACGGTGAGGGTATACACATCGTTAGTAGTAGAGCTCCAATCGCCGTCCTTGTCAATGGTGATAACCTTCTGGCCAGACTGGCTCATATCGATAGCCAGATAAATGTCGCTACGATTGGTCAGCGTGGGGGTAGAGGGCTCGGAACCGTCAAACTTAATCTTAGAGGTGCCGTCAGTCACCGCATCCGCAGGAACGGTAATCTGAACGATAACCTTGCCCTTAACCTGATCGCCGGAGTACAGAGCGCTACCGGAGCCGACATTGCCGGTCACGTCGCCGAGAACCACACCGCCGGACACGGAAACAGTTTCGCCGGTCTTGGTGGACTCAAGCTGAGTGCTGACCTTGCTGGTGTCGCTGATATTGCCAGTCACATTCAGGGTGCCGTTGCCAACGATAGCAGCATTTGCGGTCAGATCACCCTTGACGTTCAGGGTGGCACCAGCGGGGATCTCCAGCTTGCTGGAAATAGTAGCATTACCCTCAAAGGTCACATCCGTGTACTGCTTCAGAGCAGTACCGAGATTGCTCTCGTCGGTAACAGTAGTTACGCTGTCAACCGCGGGGATGTTGCCGTAGGTGTCAACCACCAGCAGCTTCACCTCGTCGCCGGCGCCCATCACATAGTAGGCGTTGGCCTGGTAAACACCGGACTTATCAGTCTCGATGGCGATGGTGGGCACCGCGCCCTCAACGCCGGCCTTGTCGTCGCTGTTGATGCCGATGATAACGGTATCGTCGGTGATCTCAGCGTTGACATTGCTGCCCTTGTCGCTCAGAGAAGCGTCGGTGAAGCGGATATCGCCGTTCTTCTCGTTGTAGGCAATGATGGCAGTGCGCAGCAGGTTGTCGACCTCGGTGACAGTGTAGCTGCCGTCGCTGTTCTCCTCGTAGGTGAAGATGTCGCCCTTGGACAGGGAAACCTTCTCGTCGGTCATGATGTCCTTGTGCTCGGTGGCGCCATCCCAGAAGGTGAAGACGGACACGGTCTCGCCGTCATCGTTCTTGGTGGTGGACACGGCGCTGGTCACATAACCGTAGTTGCTGGTGATGGAGTTGACCTTCGCGTTCAGAGTCGCATAGGCCAGAACCACGCTGTTGTAGCCGGTGGAGTTGTCCTTGTTGGCATAGGCGTTGGAAATGCTGGCCACGGAAGCGGAGCTGTACTTGGCAAAGTCAGAGCCAGTCATGGTGGAGAACTTGCCGGCGTTGTCTTTCACGAAGATCACGGCGTCGTCCGCGATGCTCTCGCCGCCAATCTTGCCCTTGCCGGAAGTATTGGCATAGGTGTTAGCAACAATCTTGTCAAAGCCGGCCTTGTCGGCATCGGAAGTCTCAGCCTTGGTCAGGACATACTCGCCCTTCTTGACCTCGTAGGTCACCAGATCGCCAACATTGGCGCGGCTGGAGGTTCCATCATACTTGACATCAGTGGTAACCACCTTGGTGGTGCCGTCGGCGAAGAGCAGCTTGGCCTGCTCGCCGTTGATATCCTTGTCGGTGTTCACGATCACAGCGTAATCCTGCAGCTCGTGGCTGGAGGTGATAACCTCGGACTTCACGATGTAGCCGTTGAGCACAGCGGCCTTCACGGTGCTGTCCAGAGCCAGATCGGTGTCGGGATCGCTGGTAACATAGTTGTACCAGGTGCCGTCAATGCGGACGGAGTCGCTCTTGGTGGCCTCGATCTTGCCCTCGACCGTCTCAGCCAGGACATAAGTATCGGTGTCATCCACGGTGTTGGCGGCGTCGCTCTTGATGACATAGTCGTTCTTGGCCATGTCGTCGTAAGCGTTCACGTCCTCAAACTTAACATTGGTGTTAACATCGGTGTTAAAGGACTTCTCGCCCACGTAGGTCACCTTGGCGGCGGTGAAGGGGACGTAAACAACGGTGTCGATCTTGCCGTTGTCGTCATTGTCGTAAGCCTTCACAGCGGCGGCCTTGTTGCCGCCCACATTCAGGCCGTCAATCAGCTTACCGGTGTAGAGAGCGGTGGTGGTCACATTGCTGTCCACCTTGTAGGTGGTGCCGTCAATCTTGACCTCGCCGTTCTTGACAGCCTCAACCTTACCGGCAGTGCTCTCCACGATCAGGGAGCTGTCGGTGGAGGCATAGACGCCGTACACATTCTCGCTGTCCTTATACAGAACCTCGACCTTCTGGCCGATCAGGTTGCTGTAGTCACCTTCGACCTTGGTGTACTGGCCCTTGGTGGTGATGCCATTCATGTACAGGGTGTAAGTGCCCTTGCTGTCCTTCTCCACGTCGGTCAGCACAGCGTCGCCGTCGGTGATCAGGGACAGGTACTTGTGGCCCATGGTCTCGTCGGCGTACTTGGTCACGGTGTTCTCGCCGTAAACATTCTGGGTCTTCTGCTCCAGAGTGTACTTGCCAGTATCAAGAGTGGTGCCACCGTTCGCGTCCTTCAGAGTGTCGATAGCATCCTGACGGCTGTTGTAGACGGAGCCGTCCAGAGCCTTGACGGCATCGTTAACAGAGCTGTCCTTGATCTTGACAACCCACACGCGCTCGGTGCCGGTCACGACGGACTCGGTGCCGGTGTAGCTGTACTGGCTGGTGGTGTAGTTGCCAGCGGCGTTCAGCTCAACCATGTTGGCGTCCAGAGCATTGTAGATCATCTGGGCGGCATTGTCACGGGTCAGCAGGGTGTTGGCGTTCAGATTGGCCAGGTTCTTGTAAAGACCGTTCTGGTTGGCCAGCACGTTGGTGTTGATGGCCCAGTCGTTGCCCACCAGGCCGGACTTCTCGGCGTTGTAGCCCAGCACGCCCAGCAGCATCTTGGCGGCCTCGGTGGCGCTCACGGTGCCGGTAGGATCAAACTTGTTGTTGCCGCGGCCAGCGATGATGCCGTTGGCGGCGCAGTACTCAATGTAGGACTCTGCCCAGGTACCCTTGATGTCGGTAAAGGTGGGGGTGTCCTTGACGCCCAGCACGGGATCCACACCGCCGTTGATGGCGACGCAGAGCATCTTGGCCATCTCGGCACGGGTCACGTTGCCGGTGGGGTCAAAGTAGCTGCCGTCTTCCTTACCATTGATGATGCCCAGGGCAGTCATGGTAGAAACGGCGTCCTTGTTTACGATCTCATCCGCATCGGTGAAATCGCTCGCGTTCACCGCGCTGGCGCCGACACTCATCATGCCCACGAGCATGACGGAGGCCAGAGCCAGGCTGAGAGTCCGCTTGAGGTTTCTCATGTTTGGAATTCCTCCTTCTAAATTTTGAGCTTTCGGGGCATCCTACTCACGACTGCGCGTTTCAGTCAAGTATAACTCCCCTTGCCTCTGTACGCATGATAAAGCATCTTTCGCAAAAGGTCAACACCTCCGGCGCATTTGTAACAAAGCTGTAAAACAACGCCCGTTCCCTGCCAAACCGACCAGAACCGGCCGTTTCCCTCTTTATATTATAAGGTATCGCAGCCCCCGGGAGGACATCCGCGTCCCCCCGGGGGCTGTTTTTGCCCCGGCTCGCCCGCCCACAACACCCGGCATCCGTAGGGGCGGCCTTTATGGC
>NZ_CAXSQB010000064.1:11978-18604 GCF_964239415.1 Clostridium sp. ATCC BAA-442
CCCCCCCCCCGCGGGCGGGGACAAGCCCCGCCCCTACGTAATGCGCCTTTCTTTGCAGGGGCCGCCGGGCAGATCGCGGGCGGGGACAAGCCCCGCCCCTACGTCCAAGCGACGCAAGACAGCCCGCCGGAAACGAAATCCCGGATGTAGGGGCGGCAAAAACAGTTTTGGAAACTGCGGAAACTTTTGGGCGTTTTTTTCGTCTAATAGATAGCCGCGGCAAATTTAAGGTTTCCTTAAGAACTTGTCACTGCTTTGTAATGCCAAGCCCCGCGGCTTGTGGTACAATGGTAAATGTAATCCAATCGCCAATCTTTAGGGAGGAACAGACATGACCGAACAGCAGACCCCAGTGATGACCCCGCCGGCCGCGCCCCCGGCCGCCCCTACTGGGCCGAAGAAGAAACGCAAGGGCCGGGGCAAGACGATCGCGGGAATTCTCATTGTCGCCGCCATCGCCATCGCGCTCGTCGTGCTGGTGTGGTACTTTGTATTCCGGGAGGACGGCTCCAAGGGCGAGGTCATGACCGACTTCGTCACCCGGGGCTCCATCCAGTCCATGGTGGAGGGCAGCGGCACCACCAAAGCCAAGGACTCCGCCACCGTCACGCCCGGCTCGGGCACCATTCTGGAGCTCTTCGTCCAGGAGGGCGACCAGGTGACCGCGGGCCAGCAGCTCTACCGTATGGACGACACCACCGCACGCGACGCGGTGACCGAGGCCCAGAAGTCGGTGGACAACTGCAACAAGGAGCTCCAGGCCGTCTATGACAAGATCGCGGAGCTGAGCATCACCGCCCCCCACGCGGGCAACCTGCGGGAGGTGGCCGACCTCAAGGTGGGCGACACCGTCAACGAGGGCGACACCATCGCTACCCTGGTCAACGACACCAAGCTGCGCCTCTCCCTGTACTACAGCTACGCCTATGAGGGTGACATCAAGGTGGGGCAGACCGCGCAGATCTCCATCCCCGCCATCATGGCGCCCGTCACCGGCAAGGTGGAGCAGATCAATAAGGTGCGCTTTGTCTCCCCCGAGGGCGCCACCCACTTCGAGGTGGTGCTGGTGCTGGACAACCCCGGCACCCTCGCCGAGGGGATGGACGCCTCTGCCGGCCTCACCGCCGCCGACGGCACCCCCATCTACCCCTACCAGAACGGAAAGCTGGAGTACTACGAGTCCACCAAGATCACCGCCAAGGCCACCGGCCCGGTGGAGCGCGTCAGCCTGCTGAACTACGGCGACGTGAAGGCCGGGCAGCTCCTGGTGCAGTTGGGCGCCAAGGACACCGACGAGGAGATCGCCTCCAAGGAGAACGCCCTCAAGGCCGCCCAGGAGAAGCTGGAGGAGGCCACCAAGGAGCTGGAGAAGTACAACGCCGTCGCCCCCATTGACGGCACGGTTCTCCAGTGCAGCCTGACCGAGGGCCAGGAGGTATCCAGCGGCCAGGGCATCACCATCGCCGACACCTCCCAGATGATCATCGAAATTCAGGTGGACGAGCGCAACGCCCGCTACATCAAGGCCGGTATGATGGTGGACATCAACCAGTACGGCACGCCCTACGTGGGCATCGTGGAGAGCGTATCCATGACCGCCTCCGGCGAGAACGGCGTGGCCTCCATTCCCGCCGTCGTCACCGTGGACAACTACGACGGCAGCATGATCCCCGGTACTTACGCCGAATACTCCTTCGTGGCCAGCGAGTCGGAGGACTGCCTCACCGTCCCCGTCCAGGCCGTCAAGTATGTCAGCTTCGCCAACGTCCAGCTCCCCGAAACCCTGGATGCCGATCCCTCCGCCGGAATGGATGACGGTATGATGGACGGCGGCATGATGGACGACGGTATGATGGACGACGGCATGGTGGACGGCGGCATGATGGACGACGGCATGGTGGACGGCGGCGTGGAAGCTCTGCCCCAGTCCTACTCCGGCGGCGCTTTTGCTGATCCCTTGGGTATGGTCGCGGTGCCGATGCCCGGCGGCGGCGTCATCGTGGACGGCGGCTCCATGGGCGGCTCCTCCGGCGGCGCCAGCGACGACAGCACCGGCGTCATCGTGTGGGTCAAGTCCAAGGAGGCCCCCGCCAACGCCATTCTGGAGCCCGACCCCACCTGGGACTGCCCCGAGGGCTTCTGGGCCGTGCCCGTCGAGGTCGGCCTGTCCGATAATTCCAAGGTGGAAATCACCCGCGGCCTGGCGGAAGGCCAGGAGGTCTTTATCGGCTACCAGAACCCCGACGAAATGTACTATTAAAGAGGGCCCCGGTATGCTCATTGATGTAAAAAACCTCTTTAAAATCTACCACGAGGGGGAGGAGAGCGAGGTTCGCGCACTGGACGGCGTCTCCCTCTCCGTGGACCGGGGAGAATTCCTGGCCATCATCGGCCAGTCCGGCTCCGGCAAGTCCACCCTCATGAATATCCTGGGCTGCCTGGACATCCCCACCTATGGGGACTACCACCTGGACGGCGTGGATGTCACCGAGCTGTCCGACCGGCAGCTCGCCCACATCCGCAACAAGCAGATCGGCTTCATCTTCCAAGGCTTCAACCTCATCCCCGCCCTCAACGCCTGGGAGAATGTGGAGCTGCCCCTCATCTACCAGGGCGTGCCCGCCTCCAAGCGGGCCGACCGGGTGGAGGCCGCCCTGGAGCGGGTGGGTCTGGCCGAGCGCGCCGGGCACAAGCCCACCGAGATGTCCGGCGGCCAGCAGCAGCGCGTGGCCATCGCCCGCGCCATCGCCACCCAGCCCCCCATCATCATGGCCGACGAGCCCACCGGTGCCCTGGACTCCCGCACCGGCAAGCACGTGCTGGAGATCCTCCACGGCCTGCATGACGACGGCTCCACCATCATCCTCATCACCCACGACAACGGCATCGCCGCCACCGCCGAGCGCGTCGTGCGCATCTCCGACGGGCATATCATCTACGACGGCGACAGAGAGGGGGCCTTTCTGTGAACCTGACCCAAGCCTTCAAGATCGCGGTCAAATCCATCGCCGCGAAAAAGGCCCGCTCCGCCCTCACCATGCTGGGCGTCATCATCGGCCTGGCCGCCGTCATCATCCTGGTCTCCTACGCCGAGGGCCAGAACCGCCAGATGCGGGAGTACTACGAGAGCCTGGGCAACAACGTGGTCAACATCAATGCCTACAGCCCCTCCGGGCGGGATCTGACCAAGACCATCCGGGACTACTGCATGGAGGATCTCGACGACTACATCCTGGGCCTCACTCCCACCGTGGACTACTACGACCAGACTATCCTGAAGTACGGCGCCAAGTCCATGGACAGCAATAACAGCAACTGGGACGAATCCCCCCAGCTCGTCATGGGCAACCAGGACTACTCCCTGTGCAACAACTTCACCATCGCCCGGGGCCGGGACATCTCCTTCCTGGACGTGGAAAACTACAGCCAGGTCTGTGTCCTCGGCTCCAAAATCGCCGACACCCTCTTCAACTACATTGACCCCGTGGGTAAGGAGATCACCATCAACGGCATCCCCTTCACCGTTGTCGGCGTCTTTGAGGAGAAGGACCCCAACAACATGTCCGGTATGGACCGCTATGTGCTCATTCCCTATACCGTGAACCGCATCATCAGCGGCAAAACCGAAATTGGAAGTTTTGTGGCAAAGGCCAAGGACTCCGCCACGACCACCAAGGCCGTCTCCCTGCTCCAGGGCTACCTGGACAGCCTGCTGGGCCCGAATGAGGGCAATGTCTCCACCCCCAATACCTGGCAGGAGCAGAGCGAGGAGCAGGACAAGATGCAGCAGCGCTTCCTGGGCGGCATTGCCGCCATCTCCCTGGCCGTCGGCGGCATCGGCATTATGAACATCATGCTGGTCACCGTCACCGAGCGCACCCGGGAGATCGGTATCCGCAAGGCCATCGGTGCCGAGCGCAAGAGCATCATCGCCCAGTTCCTGATCGAAGCCTGCATGATCTGCGGCATCGGCGGCCTGTTCGGTATCGCCGCGGGCTACATCGGCACCTTGATCGTGGGCAAATTGTCCTTTAAAATGATTCTATGGCCCAGCCCGGGCGTTGCCGTCGGCTCCTTCTTCATTTCCGTGGCCCTGGGCGTCATCTTCGGCCTGTACCCTGCCATCAAGGCCTCCGGCCTCCAGCCGGTGGATGCCCTGCGGGCCGATTAAAGGAGAGAGAATATGAGATTAAAACGACTGATTTCCTGCCTTCTGTCCGCCGCGCTGCTGGCCGGGCTACTGGTATTTCCTCCCGCTTCGGCGTCCGGCTCGGGCGGCTTCTCCGACATCAGCGATTCCACTGTCGCCGACGCCGCGGAGATGCTCCGCCTGCTGGGCGTGGTGGACGGCACCGGCGGCGGCGCCTTCAACCCCGGCGGCACCCTGAGCCGGGCCGAGTTCTGCAAAATGACCGTGGAGATCATGGGCCGCGGCGCTGAGGAGCCCGCCCAGCGCAACCGCACCATCTTCACCGATGTGGGCCCCACCTACTGGGCCAGGGGCTACGTGAACCTGGCCTCCTCCATCACCATCGGCGGCACCGCTGGTGAGAATGGCGGCACCACTGGCGGTACACGCCTGATTATGGGCGTGGGCGACGGTACCTTCCGCCCCAACCAGGCCATCACCTACGGCGAGGCCGTCACCATCCTCATGCGGGTGCTGGGCTATGGAAGCGCCGATGTGGCCACCGGCTCCAACTGGTATGACGGCTATGTGGCCGTGGCCCAGTCCTCGGGGCTGGCCGACGGCCTGAGCCTGGGCGGCGCGGCCACCCTCACCCGCGGGCAGGCGGCGATTCTGTTCTATAACCTGCTCTTTACTGAGCCTAAGGACAGCGACCAGGTGTACCTGACCACCCTGGGCGGTTCCCTGGAGGACAACGTGGTGGTTCTCTCCACCGACGCCACTGCCGACGACGGCACCACCGGCTCGGTGCTCACCACCTCCGGCACCTATAAGACCGACCGCGTCTCCTTCCCCGGCGAGCTCAACGGTACCCGCGGCCAGCTCGTTCTGGATAAGAACAAGAAACTGCTGGCCGTCCTCCCCGAGGAGGGCAGCACCTTCCGCTCCGTCACCGTCATGGGCAGCCCGGAGGCCAACGCCATTCCTGTGTTGGGCGACGAAACCATCTCCGTCACGCTGGAGACCCCGGTCTATACCAGCGACGAGCAGGCCGCCAGCACCTACGAGAAGATCTGGACCAGCCTGCGCTCCGGCGCCAGCCTGCGTCTGTGCTTCAACAGCTCCGGTAAGCTGGAATACATCTATATGCCCTCCAAGACCGCCAGCGTCAGCGACGACAACGTGCTGGTGGCCAAGAACAAACCCACCGGCTCCAACAACCCCTTCGCCTCCCTGTCCGGCGGCAAGACCCCGGCCCAGATCTACAAGAACGGCATCCCCGCCGAGCTCAGCGACCTGCGCCAGTATGACGTGGGGACCTACGACAAGTCCTCCGATACCCTGTTTGTCTCCGATCTGAAGCTCAGCGGCCTGTATGAGAACGCTTACCCCAACGCCGCCGCTCCCTCCACCGTCACCGTAATGGGCGCTAAGCTCACCGTACTGCCCAGCGCACAGGCGGATCTTGCTGCATTCAAGGTGGGCGACAAGGTTACCCTGCTGCTCACCACCACCGGCCAGGTGGCGGGGGCTGTCTCTCCCGATGTGGCCAAGTCCAACGCCGTCGGCGTGGCCGAGGTGAAGGGTACCATGGCGACCATCAAGTTGCTGGACGGCATCCTCACCCTAGAGGGCAAGACCACTTACAGCGAAGCCGCCGCCGCCAAGCTCAACGGCTGCCTGGTGACGGTATCCTCCTATAAGCGTGACTATCTGACCCTGAGCAAGGTAAACGGAAAGGGCGCCTCCACCGCGCTGAACCTGACCACCAACCGCATGGGCACTAAGGAGCTCTCCGCTGGCGCCCGCTTCTTTGAGCAGGTAAGCAACGGCAGGCTGGTGGAGATTGACCGCAGCGACATTACCATCACCAGCATCCCGGCCAACAAGATTACCTATGTGGGCTATGACTGGGCCGGCCGCGTGGATAAGCTGGTGCTTAACGATGTTACCGGCGACTGCTACGACTACGGCATGATTTATTACCGTGCCGCAGGCTACGAGGAGAGCAAGGACGACGGAAGTGAGGGCAGCTATCAGAACGGTGAGATCCGGGTCACCAACGGCAGCGGTGAGCACACCTATGTAGTCGGCTCTGTGGACGGCGCCAAGACCAACCGCATGGGCGGCGTCGCCGGCTCTCTGGACCAGTTGGACGGCAAGAATCGCATGGCCGCGTTTATGCCGCTGAACGAGGCCACGGGCATCCGCCGCGCCCAATTCGATACCGACGCCATGCTTCTGACCACCAACTCCATGGTGATCCCCATTTCCGACAAGGTTGAGTGCTACAATAAGACTACTGGAGATTGGTTTAAGCCCGGCGAGGATGGCGACCACAAGGCTGCGCTGAATCTGGCACTGGCCTTCTCCGACGATATCACCGTCTACTATGACCGCTCTCCCGAGGAGGGCGGCAAGGTCCGCATCGTCGTTGTGGAATGAGTTTTGTTCTACCAAAAGTCTACCAGAAACGCCTTGGAACCCTTTGGGTTCC
>NZ_CAXSQB010000065.1:0-7920 GCF_964239415.1 Clostridium sp. ATCC BAA-442
CCCCCCCCCCCCCCCCGCGCTCCGGGATAAAGTGGACTCTTGACTTTCCTTCCCCTCAGTGATATAGTAGGTCCGTTCAAATTGGCTTTGACGGAGACGAACCCGCACAGCGGCGGACAGAGAGGGACCCGTTTGGTGGAAGGGTCCCACGACACGCGGCGGCTGTACCACTCCCGAGCCGCCCGGGATGACCGGGCCGGGGCTTTCCCGTTACAGGAAGTCACAAGCGGCCAGTTGCCACGCTGCACGCCCTCTGCGGCGGCCAGCTGTTCCACGCTGTGCCGAACCTGCCGCCGGGCTTTGCCCGACCGTTCGTTCGGCCTGCGCGTGTTGCGGTTGTCCTGCCGGGCGTCTCTGTGTCTCTGGCAAGCAGGGTGGAACCGTGGGACGTATGACAGCGCCTCACCCCTGACACACTCAGGGGTGAGGCGTTTTTTGCTGTAACCCCGCCGCATTTTTACCGGGGCGCGCGCCGTGTGCCGCCCCACAGACGAGAAGGAGGTTATCAGAATGTCCGAAGAGAACAAGAACAGTGAATTTTCCTTTGAAAACGAGAGCTACCGCAAGACCTACTGGCACACCTGCTCCCACATTCTGGCCCAGGCGGTGAAGCGCCTGTACCCGGAGGTAAAGCTGGCCATCGGCCCCTCCATCGACGAGGGCTTTTACTACGACATGGACTCCCCCTTCCCCTTCACTCCGGAGATCCTGGAGAAGCTTGAGGGAGAGATGCGCAAGATCTGCAAGGAGAAGCTGAAGCTGGAGCGCTTTGAGCTGCCCCGGGAAGAGGCCCTCAAGTTCATGGAGGAGAAGGGCGAGCCCTACAAGGTGGAGCTGATCCATGATCTGCCGGAGGACGCCCACATCTCCTTCTACAAGCAGGGCGAGTTCACCGATCTGTGCGCCGGCCCCCATCTGGACTCCACCGGCCGGGTCAAGGGCAACGCCATCAAGCTGACCGCCTGCAACGCCGCCTACTGGCGGGGCGACTCCAGCCGCCAGACCCTCCAGCGCATCTACGGCATCGCCTTCCCCAAGAAGGACGAGCTGGACGCCTACCTCCAGCGCATTGAGGAGGCCAAGAAGCGGGATCACCGCAAGCTGGGGAAGGAGCTGGGCCTATTCACCATTATGGACGAGGGCCCCGGCTTCCCCTTCTTCCTGCCCCGCGGCATGGTGCTGAAGAACACCCTCATCGACTACTGGCGGCAGGTGCATAAGCGCTACGGCTATGTGGAGATCTCCACCCCCATCATGCTCAACCGCTCCCTGTGGGAGCGCTCCGGCCACTGGGACCACTACAAGAACAACATGTATACCACCGTCATCGACGAGGAGGACTTCGCCGTCAAGCCCATGAACTGCCCCGGCGGCATGCTGGTCTACAAGAACGAGCCCCACTCCTACCGGGATCTCCCCCTGCGGGTGGGCGAGCTGGGCCTGGTGCACCGGCATGAGCTGTCCGGCGCCCTCCACGGCCTGTTCCGGGTGCGCTGCTTCACCCAGGACGACGCCCACATCTTTATGACCCCCGACCAGCTCAAGGACGAGATCAAGAACGTGGTCAAGCTCTTTGACGAGGTGTACTCCGTCTTTGGCCTGCACTATGAGATCGAGCTGTCCACCATGCCGGAGGATCACATCGGCACCGTGGAGCAGTGGGAGCACAACCAGGACATCCTGAAAGAGGCCATCACCGAGATGGGCAAGACCTACGTGATCAACGAGGGCGACGGCGCCTTTTACGGCCCCAAGCTGGACTTCCACCTGGCCGACTCCCTGGGCCGCACCTGGCAGTGCGGCACCATCCAGCTCGACTCCCAGCTCCCCGAGCGCTTCGAGCTGGAGTACGTGGGCGCGGACAACGAGAAGCACCGCCCCATCATGATCCACCGGGTGGTGCTGGGCTCCATCGAGCGGTTCATCGGCGTCATCACCGAGCACTTCGCCGGCGCCTTCCCCACCTGGCTGGCCCCGGTGCAGGTCAAGGTGCTCCCCATCACCGACCGGGCGGCGGAGTACGCCGACCAGGTGGCCGCCAAGCTGGACGCGCTGGGCTACCGGGTGGAGACCGACCACCGCAGCGAGAAGATCGGCTTCAAGATCCGCCAGGCCCAGCTGGAGAAGGTGCCCTATATGCTGGTGGTGGGCGACAAGGAGGCCGAGACCGGCGACGTGGCCGTGCGCAACCGCCACGGCGGGCAGACCGTCATGAGCTTCGACGCCTTTGCCGCCAAGCTCAGGGACGAGGTGGACTCCAAGGCCCTGGAGCAGAACTGACCTTCCCCCGATTTTGATACGCCCTGGGCGGCCTATGGCCCCCCAGGGCGTATCTGTTCTTACGGGTCGTTTTCCCTCCCTGCCCCGTAGGTCTCTTTTTGCGGACAGGCCTTTCCATAGACCCCCAATTTCTCAAGAATGCACAGCGGCGGCCCGCGCATCCACGCAAGCCGCCGCTATTCCTTTGCTTTCATCGCGTCCACCAGCCGGGCCAGTGCCTCCGCTTCCCGCTCCGTCAGCCCGTCGGTGTGAATCGCCGGAGCCCTCTCCCGCTCCGGGAATACCAGCGCGTCTACCGAGAAGTCCAGCAGCTCCATCATCCGAAACAGCAGCGGGACGGATGGAATCCGCCGGGACCCCTCGATATTTTTAAGGTGGATGGGCGTTATATCCAGCATCTCTGCCAGACGCTCCTGGGTCAGGGCCTTTTTCATTCGGGCCAGTCGAACCGCCTCCCCAAGCGCTCTTTTCTCTATGCTCACTTCTATCAGCTCCCTATAAGGGTATCTTAAAGATAATATTCCCCCTTGCACATTTTCATTTAGAATACTATAATGTTTTCAAATAGATACCATTTTAGATTTGAGCTGGAACCGGAGGTGAGTCAGGGTGGAGATCGCCGTATCCCTTGCTGCAATTGCCATTGGTATCCTTTACTTAGTTGAAATTCACTTTGAAGCGTGGCTCCTTCTCCCTATTTTCCTGCTCGCCCCCTGGCCACTCTATCGACTAATCCGTCCGGCGGGAACCGCCGACTGGGCCGAACAGGACGCAGACCTCTATGCTGCATCGGTGACTCCCCTGCTCACCCTTTACGGTTTTCTACCACCGGATACCTCCCCGCAGCTTCTCCTCGCTCGTGACTGTATTAGCCTGCGCCTCTATGACCCGGCCCTTGGTGCACAGCTTCAGTCCCATTCTGCACATGGCACTGCTCCAGCCGGACTGGAGGAGATCGCGCTGGAACTCCGACGTCTGACCGGTACCCCGTGTGGTGAGGCGCTGTGCCGGTGCCCCGGCTTCGAGCTCACCCTGTCAGGAAACGGGACGGGCAACCTCCCCGTTCTTCTCCTGCGCCGCGCCATTCCCGATGGACTGTCCCTGGAGTGCTGCGCGGCCGCACTCCGGCGCAGATACCGGGGCGGCAGGCTTAAGGCCCTCTCTCTGCAAATATCCAGGGATCTCTGAGCTCAAAGGCTCCGGGGTAGACTTTCCCCTTTGTCCATGCTAAAATAGGATACAGTTCTTTCATAAACCTATAAAGGATGGATGGGAATGGGAACTACCCTCAGTACCCTGAGCAATCTGGCAATCTACATCGGCCTGGTGGTGGTGGGTGCCTTTCTGGGCTCCCGCAAGGCTCTGCGCAGCCGTCCCCTGGTGTGGGTGGGCAAGCTCCAGTTCGCGGCCCTCATGATCCTCATTGTCACCCTGGGCGTCAACCTGGGCGCCAACGACGAGGTGGTCTCCTCCCTGGGCCAGATCGGCCTGGCGGCCCTGGTGATCACGGTGCTGGCCATGGCCGGCTCCCTGCTGTGCCTCACCCTGCTGCGGCGGTTCGTGCTCAAGCTGGACCACTACGGCCTGCCCCGGGGCAGCGAGGCCGCCCGGGAGGAGGAGGCCCACCACGGCGGCAAGGCGGACAACTCCCTCACCTTCATCATTGTCATTGCCGTGGTGCTGGGAATGCTGGCGGGCCGCTTCGTGCTCCCCGCCGCCGTCACCGCCCACTGCGGCACGGTCATCAGCTTCGGCCTCTACCTGCTCCTCTTCATGGTGGGCATGGACATGGGCAAGCAGGGCACCCTGCTGGCCGACATCAAGACCGCTGGCTTCCAGGTGCTGCTGGTGCCGGTGGCGGTGTGCGCGGGCTCCCTGGCCTTCGCCGCCCTGGCCGGCCTCGTCCTCCCACTGGGGGTGAAGGACTCCATGGCCGCCGCCTCCGGCCTGGGCTGGTACTCCCTGGCCCCCACCCTGCTGGCCCCCTACTCCCTGTCGGTGTCCGCCGTGGCCTTCCTGTCCAACGTGATGCGGGAGATCTTCGCCATCATCACCATCCCCATCGTGGCCAAATACGTGGGCTATGTGGAGTGCGCCTCCCTGCCCGGTGCGGCGGCCATGGATACGGTGCTCCCCGTGGTGGTGGGCGCCACCCACGAGCGCATTACCATTTACTCCTTTACCTCCGGCGTGGTGTTGTCCCTGGCGGTTCCCCTTCTGGTGCCCGCCATCGTGACCCTGCCCTTCTGAGGAGGCCTTCTGTATGGAAATTGAACGCCGCTGGCTGGTGGAGGGCTGGCCCGCCCTGACCCCCTCCTCCGTCCTTCAAATGGACCAGGGCTACTTTGCCGTCCGCCCCGCCATCCGCATCCGCCGGGAGGCCGTCCTGGGCGGGGAGACCCGTTACATCCTCTGCTTCAAGGGGGGCGCGGGCCTGGCCCGGGAGGAGGTGGAGGTGGACGTGGACGAGGGGCGCTACCTCCGCCTCAGGGCCATGCTGTCCGGCCCCATGATCGAAAAGGAGCAGCGCCGCTATCCCCTTCCCGGCGGCCTCACGCTGGAGGTCAACCAAGTCGATCCCGCCCTGGAGAGCGGCTTCTACTACGCCGAGGTGGAGTTTGACACCGAGGCCGCCGCCCTGGCCTGGACGCCGCCGGAGGCACTGACAGCCTACCTCTCCCACGAGGTCACCGGCCAGCCCGGCGAGAGCATGGCGGCCTACTGGTCTCGTACCCGGAGGACGTAATGGAATTTTATGAAAAGCTTCAGCGCCTTCGGACGGAGCGGCATCTAACCCAGGAGCAGTTGGCCACGCAGCTCTATGTCTCGCGGACGGCTGTCTCAAAGTGGGAGAGCGGCAGGGGCCTGCCCAATCTGGAGTCCCTAAAGGCCATCTCCCGGCTCTTTTCCGTCCCCATCGATACCCTGCTCTCCGATGAGGCCCTTCCCGCCCCGGCAGTCCCGGCGCGCAGCCGCCGCCTGCTATCCGGTGCCTTGGCCTGCATTCCCCTTCTGATCCCCTTCCTTCCCCTGTTTTCCCGGCGGGAGGGCCCTCTTGTCCGGGCTGTTTCTCTTGTCTCTGGTCCGACTCTCTCCCCTGCCCTGTGCGGCCTTCTCACTGCGGCGCTCCTGGCTCTGGCTCTGTGCGGGATACTACCGCTACTCCTCCGCCGCAGCGGCGCCTGGCTCCGTCCCCCAATCTTGACGCTCCACGCCGGGATTGTGCTCCTTTGCGCCCTTACCCGCCAGCCCTACGCCACCGTACTGCTGTTTCTGCTCCTGCTGGTCAGGCTGTCTCTGGTACTCCATCCTGCCTCTGATAAGGCTGAAAAAGGCCCGTGACACGGATCGTGTCACGGGCCTTTTTCGATTGTGACAGCGCGTTTCTTGCCTTTTTGTTCCCCCCTCCCTAGGATGGTAGGTGCAGGGCCTGCACCCAAATCCATTTCATGAGGAGAGAATTCTATGAAACAAAAAAGCACTTTCTTCCTTGCCATGAGCGGACTGTCCTTTCTGCTTTTTGGCCTCCTAACTACCCTGGTACTTCTGGTGGATGTCCGTCCGGTGGGCCCTGGCGGCTCCGCAGTGGGATTGGCCAGCCTAAATCTGTTCGTCCTTCAGTGCCTGGGCGGTTCTCCCTTCTGGTACAGGCTCACCGAAGCTTTGGGTCTCGCAGCCATCCTGTGCGCCGCCGGTTTCGCCCTACTCGGCCTACTCCAGCTCCTTCAACGCCGCTCCCTTCGGCAGGTGGACCGCCGTCTACGGTATATGGGCGGGTTCTACGCTCTCGTTCTGGCCGTCTACCTCCTATTCGAGGCTCTGCCTGTCAGTTTCCGTCCTATCCTGGTAAACGGAAAGCTGGAGGCCTCCTATCCGTCATCCCACACCGTGCTGGTACTGTGCGTTATGGGTACGGCCCTGCTGTACCTCCATTCAATGGAGGGGAGGTGCCCCACCCGCCTTCTGTTAGGCGGCGCCTGCCTCCTGGCAATGGTTCTCACAGTCTTGGGGCGGCTACTGTCTGGGGTGCACTGGTGCACCGATGTGATTGGGGGTGTCCTGGTGTCCTCCGGGCTTGTGCTGCTGTATGCGGCTGCTGTTGCCCGGCTGGACATCTCCGGGCATCCGTCTTAGTTCTCCCCCTCCCCCGGGAGCACCGCCACCCGGATCTCCAGCACCCGGCGGTGATCCACCTTGGTCACCGTCACGTCCAGGCCATCGGAGACGAAGCGGTCGCCCTCCTCGGGCACCCGGCCGATCTGCTCCATCACCCAGCCGGAGATGGTGTTGGAGTCGCACTCCCCTTTTATCTTGAACAGGTCAAAGAGGTCGGTCAGATCGGCGGAGCAGGAGATCAGGTAGCTGCCGTCCTCCTGCTTCTTGAACTCCTCGATGACCTCGTCGTGCTCGTCCCAGATCTCGCCCACTAGCTCCTCCACGATATCCTCCAGGGTGACCAGGCCCTCGGTGCCGCCGTACTCGTCCACCACAATGACCATGTGGGCTTTCTCCCGCTGGAGGATGCGCAGCAGCTCGGAGATCTTGGTGTTGCCGGTGGTATAGAGCATGGGGCCCAGCATCTCCTTCACGCTGGTCAGGCCGCGGTAGCGGGCCGCGTGGAAATCCTTCTCATGGATGACGCCGATGATGTTGTCGATGTCCTCGTGGTACACCGGCAGGCGGGAATACCCGTTCTCAGCGAAGATCTTGGCGATCTCCTCCATGGAGTCGGTGTCCTCCACCGCCACGATGTCCACCCTGGGGGTGAGGATCTCCTCCACCTCCAGGTCGTGGAACTCGATGGCCGCCCGGATAAGGCGGCTCTCATGCTGGTCCAGGCCGCCCTCGCTCTCCGCCTGGTCCACCAGAGTGACCAGCTCCTCCTCGGTAATGCCGCCGTCCGCCGATTTGCGGAACACCTTGGACAGCAGCCGCTTCCACTGGGTAAACAGGAAGTTCAGCGGGGTAAGGACCGTACGGAGCACCCCCAGCAGCGGGGTGGCAAACATGGCAAACCGCTCGGGGGACTCCTTGGCCAGGCTCTTGGGGGAGACCTCGCCGAAGATCAGGATCACCACGGTCAGCACAATGGCGGACACGGTAGGTCCAGTCACCTCATCAATCAGGTGGATAAAGAGTACCGCGCCGATGGTGGTGGCCACGTTGTTGACGATGTTATTGCCGATAAGCAGGGTGGAGAGCAGCTTGTCGTAGTCCTCCGCCAGAGCCAGGGTACGGGCCGCCCGCTGGTCGCCTCCGTCTGCCCAGCTCTTGAGCCGCACCCGGTTCAGGGAGGTAAAGGCGGTCTCCGTGGCAGAGAAATAGCCTGACATGATAACACAGAACACAAGACCCACGATCATGGCGATACTGGCACTGTCCAACATAAGATAATATTCAACTCCAACTCTTTCAGTTTTGAAATCAACGCGCAAAGGGACAACCCTATCCCCCGCGGGTAAGGCTGTCCCTGACCGATTCCATTATGTACTTGCAACTAGGCGGAGGTTCGTCCACGAGGGCTCACCGTCTCCTTTTTGGTTTATTAGTGTGTAGTATAGCACAGCTTCCTGCAAAATGCAAGGGGAAGGTTGACTTTTCCTGTCCCGCCCCCCATAAGCGAAAAAACGCCGCCCCCCC
>NZ_CAXSQB010000065.1:7930-18093 GCF_964239415.1 Clostridium sp. ATCC BAA-442
GCCTGCGGCTGGGCGCGTTTTTGATGCTCTTTTACGGGTGATTACACCAGCTGGACGATGGCCATCTCGGCGCAGTCGCCGCGGCGGGGCCCGATCTTCACGACGCGGGTGTAGCCGCCGTTGCGGGTGGCGTACTTGGGGCCGATCTCGTCAAACAGCTTCTTGGCCACATCCTCCTTGGTCAGGTAGGACAGGGCCTTGCGGTAGTTGGCCAGATTGGCGTTCTTGGCCAGGGTGATCATCTTCTCGGCCATGGGAGCCACTTCCTTGGCGCGGGAGACGGTGGTCTTGATCTGGCCGTTCTCCAGCAGATAGGTGGTCATGGCACGCAGCATCGCGATGCGCTGATCCGTGGGCTTGCCCAGCTTACGGTTGTGAGACATGAGATTCCACTCCTAACGGATGTTCGCCAAGGCGAACTCCTACTCTTAAATTCGTCCGTGGGGAGATTCCCCCGAAAGGGCGCTCCGTGGGAGCCGGCCGGACCCGGGAGGGGACGTTACGTGCCCCCGGGCCGCCCTTTCCTCCGGCCGTCAGTTTTCCTCGTCGGCCAGGTGCAGGCCCATCATGGCCAGCTTGTTGATGACCTCTTCCAGGCTCTTGCGGCCCAGGTTGCGCACCTTCATCATCTCGTCCTCGGTCTTGGAGATCAAGTCCTCGACGGTGTTGATGTTGGCCCGCTTGAGGCAGTTGAAGGAGCGGACAGACAGATCCAGCTCCTCGATGGTCAGCTCCAGCACCTTGTCCCGCTGGGTCTCCGCCTTCTCCACCACCGTGGACTTGGAGCCCATAGTCTCAGAGAGATCGGTGAAGAGGACAAAGTGGTCGCAGAGGATGCGGGCGCCCAGGCTGACCGCGTCCCGGGCGGTGATGGTCCCGTCGGTCCACACCTCCAGGGTCAGCTTGTCGTAGTCGGTGGCGTCGCCTACACGGGTGTTCTCCACCGTGTAGTTGACCTTGCGCACCGGGGTATAGATGGAGTCCACCGGGATCAGGCCAATGATGGTCTGGGCCGGCTTGTTCCGGTCGGCAGGCACATAGCCGCGGCCGTGGGACAGGGTCAGCTCCATGTTGAGGCTGGCGTCGGGACCCAGGGTGGCAATGTGCAGCTCCGGGTTGAGCACCTCCACCTCGCCGTCGGCCTTGATGTCGCCGGCGGTGACCTCGCACTCGCCGCTGGCCTCAATATAGACCGTCTTTACGCCCTCGGAGTGGAGCTTTGCGATGATGCTCTTTACATTGAGGACGATCTCGGTCACGTCCTCCTTTACGCCGGGGATGGTGGAGAACTCATGCTGCACGCCTGCGATCTTGATCGAGGTGACCGCCGTGCCGGGCAGGGACGAGAGCAGGATGCGGCGCAGGGAGTTACCCAACGTGGTGCCGTAACCGCGCTCCAGGGGCTCCACCACATACTTGCCGTAGGAACCGTCGCCGGGGTTCTCCACACATTCAATGCGGGGCTTCTCGATTTCTACCATGTGTTACCCTCCTTTTCGCGGCTGCGGGCACAAGGCCCGCAGCCCTATACAGCTCACCAATAATCGAGGGTACAAGCAGTGTTACTTGGAGTACAGCTCGACGATCAGGTGCTCCTCGACGGGCAGATCGATGTCCTCGCGGGCGGGCATCTGCACCACGGTGCCCTTCAGCGCGTTCTTGTCCCGCTCCAGCCACTTGGGCACCAGAACAGTGGGGGCGTCCTCACCGGTCAGGCGCTTGAACTTGGCGGAGGAGCGGCTGGACTCCTTGACCTCAATCATGTCGCCCGCCTTGACCAGGTAGGAGGGGATATCCACCCGCTGGCCGTTGACGGTGAAGTGGCCGTGGCCCACCAGCTGACGGGCCTCACGGCGGGTCATGGCGAAGCCCAGACGGTACACCACGTTGTCCAGACGGCGCTCCACGAAGGTCAGCAGATTCTCACCGGTCTTGCCGGGCATACGGGCGGCCTTCTCATAGTACATCCGGAACTGCTTCTCCATGATGCCGTAGACGAACTTGACCTTCTGCTTCTCGGTCAACTGGAGGGCATACTCGCTCTTCTTCTTTCTCATCTGGCCGCCGGGATTGCGGTTGCTCTCCTTCTTGGCATAGCCCATGGCGGCAGGAGAAATGCCCAGCGCACGGCAGCGCTTGGCGATAGGCTGCATATTCTTTGCCATTTGTTCTTCCTCCTTCTCTTACACGCGGCGGCGCTTCGGCGGACGGCAGCCGTTGTGGGGGATGGGAGTCACGTCCTTGATCAGAGTGACCTCCAGGCCCACGGCCTGCAGGGCGCGGATGGCGGCCTCACGGCCGGCGCCGGGGCCCTTCACGTACACCTCGACGGTCTTCAGGCCGTGCTCCATGGCGGCCTTGGCGGCCGTCTCAGCGGCGGTCTGCGCGGCGAAGGGGGTGGACTTACGGGAACCGCGGAAGCCCAGGCCGCCGGAGGAGGCCCAGGACAGGGCGTTGCCGCCCATATCGGTCACGGTGACCATGGTGTTGTTGAAGGAGGAACGGATATGCACCTGGCCCTTCTCAACGTTCTTGCGCTCGCGGCGCTTGCGGATAACCTTCTTACCCTTGGTAGCGGTAGCCATGTGTTTCTCCCTCCCTTACTTCTTCTTGTTGGCGACGGTGCGCTTGGGGCCCTTGCGGGTGCGCGCGTTGGTCTTGGAGCGCTGACCGCGGACGGGCAGGCCCTTGCGGTGCCGCATGCCGCGGTAGCAGCCGATCTCGGTCAGGCGCTTGATGTCCATCGCCACGTCACGGCGGAGGTCGCCCTCCACAGTGTAGCTGTGGCCGATGATCTCGCGCAGCTTGGCCTCATCTTCCTCGGTCAGATCCTTCACGCGGGTGTCGGGGTTGATTCCGGCCTCGGCCAGGATCTTGTTGGCGCTGGTGCGCCCAATGCCGTAGATATAGGTCAGGCCGATCTCTACCCGCTTATCCTTCGGCAAGTCAATGCCAGCAATACGTGCCATACTGTTTCAGCACCTCCTATTAACCTTGTCTCTGCTTGTGCTTGGGATTCTCACAAATAACCATGACCTTGCCCTTGCGCTTAATGATCTTGCACTTCTCGCACATGGGCTTCACGGACGGTCTTACTTTCATGATAAACCTCCTTGAATGCCTTGATGGCCCCGGAACGGCGGAGGCAAGGCCCCGCTTACCCGCTCCGGTCATTGATGGGTTCTCCCAGGGGGAGGCGGCGCAATTCCATTTCGCCGCGTTAAATCAGCCGGTTACTTGGATCTCCAGGTAATCGGCCCCAGGTTACGTCATAGGGGGACATCTGGACCGTACGCCCCACCCGGCACAGGCGTCGTGCGGGGACCCCGACTCCATCTGCGGGCGTCGGAAGTGAATTCCGCCGCCCTCCGCGCCAGAGGCGCGCCCCGCACTGCGGGGCCCCAGTGACGGTCCGGCCAGCCTGACGGATTACTTGGACCGCCAGGTGATCCGGCCCCGGGTTACGTCATAGGGGGACATCTGGACCGTCACTTTATCGCCGGGCAGGATGCGGATGAAGTTCATGCGCAGCTTGCCGGAGATGTGGGCCAGAATAATATGGCCGTTTCCGATGTCCACATGGAACGTGGTGTTGGGAAGGGACTCGGTCACGACGCCCTCCACTTCGATCATATCGTCCTTTGCCAAAGCGTCATACCCTCCTTAGTTCCTCAGCTCGGAAAGCGGCCAGCGCCCTCCGTATGTCTCGGTTGGATAGGTTCCCGCCTGTCCGGAGCTGATCCAGGACAGGGTGCTGGAAATCACCGGCGGGGGCGGTATGAACCGCCTTTTTCCGTTTGGGGTTCTCCAGCTTCCGCCGCTTCCCGTCGCAGAGCAGCAGGTAGGGGCCGTCGGTGTCCAGGACACAGAACAGCCCTCCCCTGTCATGCCCGGCCAGGGAGCGGACAATCTGCGCACACGCGCATCCCATACTCAATCCTCCACCCGGGTAAGCACTTCAGGCTCCCCGTCGGTGATGAGAATGGTGTTTTCATAGTGGGCGGTCAGGCTCCCATCGGCGGACACGGTGGTCCAGCCGTCCTTGAGCACCTTCACCCGCCAGTCGCCCGCGCACACCATTGGCTCCACTGCAATGGTCATACCCGGCTGAAGCCGGGGGCCATGGCCCGCTGGGCCGAAGTTGGGTACCTCAGGCGGCTCGTGGAGCCTGGCCCCCACACCGTGGCCCACGAAGTCCCGCACGACGGAGCAACCGTTTGCTTCCACGTACTGCTGCACCGCGTGGGAGATATCATAGACCCGGTTGCCGGAGCGGGCGAGCTTGATGCCCTCCCAGAAGCCCTGTTCGGTCACATGGATCAGATGCATGGCCTCGTCGCTCACCTGTCCGCAGGCGAAGGTGGCGGCGCAGTCGCCGTGGAAGCCGTCCAGAAAGGCGCCCACGTCCACGCTGACGATGTCGCCCTCCTTCAGCTTCCGGGGACCGGGTATGCCATGGATGACTTCCTCGTTGATCGAGATACAGGCGGAGCCGGGGAAACCGCTGTAGCCCAGGAAGGAGGGCTTGGCTCCGTGGCTCTCGATAAACTTGCGCACGGCGGTATCGATCTCATGGGTGGTCACGCCGGGCCGCACCATGGAGCCGGCCAGCGCCCGGGCCTGGGCGGTCAGCCGCCCGGCCCGGCGCATGCACTCGATTTCGCGGGGAGATTTGAGAGAGATCATATCCATCTCGTTCACTTCCCCAGCAATTCCATGATTTTGGTGTTTGTCTCCTCGATGCCGCCCAGGTCGGGCACGCGTTTAAGCACGCCCTTCTCCTCGTAGAAGCCCTTCAGCGGCTCGGTTTGACTATGGTAGATTTCCAGCCGGTGCTTGACGGTTTCGGGCTGGTCGTCTTTGCGCTGCTCCAGCACACCGCCGCACTTGTCGCAGAGCCCCTCCTGCTTGGGGGGCGCCATGACGACGTGGTAGGTGGCTCCGCAGGCATGGCAGGTCCGGCGGCCCGTCATGCGGGCCTCGATGACGCTGTCGGCCACCTCCAGGGAGAGGACCGCGTCAAAGCGGATGCCGTGGCGCTCCAGGGCTTCGGCCTGAGCGATGGTACGGGGTACGCCGTCCAGGATGAAGCCGCCTGCGCAGTCGGGCTCGGCCAGCCGCTCCTGGATGATACCGATGATGATCTCATCCGGAACCAGCTTGCCCGCGTCCATATAGCTCTTGGCCTGCAAGCCGATGGGAGTGCCCTCCTTGACGGCTGCGCGCAGGATATTGCCGGTGGAGATGGTGGGGATGCCCAGCTTGCGGCTGATAATCTCCGACTGGGTGCCCTTGCCGGCGCCAGGTGCGCCTAAAAGAATGATTTTCATCCTGATTCCCCTTACTCCAGGAAGCCCTTGTAGTGGCGCATCAGCATTTGGGCCTCCAGGGCCTTGGTGGTCTCCAGCGCGACGCCGACCACGATGATGATGGACGTGCCGCCGATGGCCAGGCTGCTGACGCCGATCACCGCGCCGGTGACAATGGGCGCGATGGCGATAATCGCCAGGTAGAGCGCACCGAACATGGTGATCTTATTGAGCACCTTGTGGATAAAGTCGGCGGTGGGCTTGCCGGGGCGGAAGCCGGGGATGAACCCGCCGTTCTTTTTCAGGTTGTTGGCAACCTCCACAGGGTTGAACTGCATCGTGGAGTAGAAGAAGCTGAAGCCCACGATGAGCAGGAAATACACCACGATATAGAAAATGCTGGTGGTGTCAAAGACGCGCAGGAAGCCGCCCCAGAAGCCCGGGTCGTTCTTGCTCACGCCGGCAAACGCGGCGATGGTAGCGGGCAGAGAGGCGATGGCCTGGGCAAAGATGATGGGCATAACGCCGGTCATGTTCACCTTCAGAGGGATGTGGCTGGACTGGCCGCCGTACATCTTCCGGCCCACAACGCGCTTGGCGTACTGGACGGGAATGCGGCGCTCCGCATTCTGAATGAATACAATGAGAACCACGATGGCCAGCATGCCGATGAGAATCAGCGGGATGGCCCACACGGGCAGATTAAAGATTCCCTCGCCGGTAACGCCGTCCAGATTGTTGCGGACGCCCTGATACATGGTGCGGATCATGCTGGGGCCGCGGGACAGGATGCCCGCGAACAGGATGATGGAGATGCCGTTGCCGATGCCGAACTCGGTGATCTGCTCACCCAGCCACATGACAAAGGCGGAGCCGGCAGTGAAGCACAGTACGATGACGATACCCGCCCACCAGCCAGGCAGGCCGGCGGTGTCCAGCATCGTTCCGCCGCCCTGGGTGCGGATCAGGGTGTAGTAGCCGAAGCCCTGCAGCAAGCCGATGGCCACGGTGACATAGCGGGTAATGGCCGCAATCTTCTTCCGGCCCTCCTCGCCGCCCTCCTTCTGGAGCCGCTCCAGGGCAGGGATGGCAACGGTGAGGAGCTGGATGATAATAGAACTGTTGATATACGGCTGCACGCCCAGGGCAAAGACGGCCGCCATGGAGAAGGCGGTGCCGTTCATGGCACCCAGCAGGGTGAAGATGCCGCCCATGTTGTTGAGGGTGGCGCCCAGCATATTGCTATCAATAAAGGGGACAGGAACCACGGAGCCCAGCCGGAAGATCAGCAGGGCAAACACGGTGAAGAGGATCTTCTTCCGCAGCTCGGGAATTTTCCAGGCGTTACGGATGGTCTCGATCACTTAGACCACCTCGTACTTTCCACCTGCCGCAACAATCTTCTCCTTGGCGGAGGCGGAGAAGGCGGAGGCACGGACCGTCAGCTTCTTGGTCAGGGTGCCGTTGCCCAGCACCTTGTAGCCGTACTCGCACTTGGAGAGGATGCCCTTCTCCAGCAGGTCGCACACATTGACCGTAGCGCCATCCTCAAACTTCTCGAGGGCGGAGACGTTGATCGCCTCCAGGGGTTTGGCAAAGATATTGTGGAAGCCGCGCTTGGGGATGCGGCGGGTCAGAGGCATCTGGCCGCCCTCAAAGCCCACGCGCACGCCGCCGCCGGAGCGGGCCCACTGGCCCTTCTGGCCGCGGCCGGCCGTCTTGCCGTTGCCGGAGCCGTGACCGCGGCCCTTCCGATAGGCCTTGGGGTTGGAACCGGGAGCGGGGGAAAGTTCATGCAGATTCATTTCGCGCACCTCCTTACTGTTCCTCGGTGACCTGGAGCAGGTAGCCGATGTTCGCAATCTTGCCGCGGGTCGCCTCGTTGTCGGGCTGCACGGTGGTGTCGCCGATCTTGCGCAGGCCCAGGGCCTCGGCGGTCGCCTTGTGCTTGGCGATACGGCCGTTCAGGCTCTTGACCAGCTTGATGTTCAGATTAGCCATGTTCACGGCCCTCCTTAACCTACGATCTCGCTGACGCTCTTACCGCGGATGCGGGCGACCTCCTCGGGGCCACGGAGGGACTTCAGGCCCTCAAAGGTGGCGGAGACCACGTTCTGCGGGTTGTTGGAGCGCAGGCACTTGGCGCGGATGTCACGGATGCCGGCGGCCTCCATGACGGCGCGGACGGGGCCGCCGGCGATGATGCCGGTACCGGGGGCGGCGGGCTTGAGCAGCACGCGTCCGGCGCCGAACTCACCGATGACCTCATGGGGAATGGTAGTGCCGGACAGAGTCACGGTGCACATATTCTTCTTGGCGTCCTCGATGCCCTTGCGGATGGCCTCGGGCACCTCAGCGGCCTTGCCCAGACCGAAGCCCACGCGGCCCTTCTCGTCGCCCACGACCATCAGCGCGGCGAACTTGAAGATGCGGCCGCCCTTCACGGTCTTGGACACGCGGTTCAGAGCGACGAGCTTCTCGGTAAACTCGCTGGGTTCTCTCTCAAATCTAGCCATTTATCGTTTTCCTCCTCCCTTAGAACTGCAGGCCGCCCTCACGGGCGCCCTCGGCCAGGGCCTGCACGCGGCCGTGGTACACGTAGCCGCCGCGGTCAAACACGACGGTCTCGATGCCGGCGGCCTTGGCGCGCTCGGCGACAGCCAGGCCCACCTTCTTGGCGGCCTCACAGTCGGAGCCCTTGCCCTCGAAGCCCTTCTCCAGGGAGGAAGCAGACACCAGGGTCTTGCCGGTCACGTCGTCGATGACCTGGGCATAGATGTTGGTGTTGCTGCGGAACACGTTCAGGCGGGGACGCTCGGGCGTGCCGGAAATCTTGCCGCGCACTCTCTTGTGGCGCTTAAGCCGCTGAGCGTTGGTATCGGGTCTGTTGATCATAGTGGCACACCTCCTTATTTCTTCTTGACGCCGGTCTTGCCTTCCTTGCGGCGGATGACCTCGTCAGTGTATTTGATGCCCTTGCCCTTGTACGGCTCAGGCGGACGCTTCTCTCTCACTTCGGCGGCGAACTGGCCGACCTTCTGCTTATCGGTGCCGCTGATGACGATCTTGTTGGCGCTGGGCACCTCAATGGTGATGCCCTCGATCTCCTCGACGGTGACCTGATGGGAGAAGCCCAGGTTCATGACCAGCTTGTTGCCCTCCTTGGCCACACGGTAGCCCACGCCGTTGACGTCCAGCTCCTTCTTGAAGCCCTCGGTGACGCCCACGATCATGTTGTGCAGCAGGGTGCGGGTCAGGCCGTGCAGGCTGCGGTTGGCCTTCTCGTCGTTGGGACGGGTCACATGAATCACATCGCCCTCCTGGGTGATGGTCATGGCGGGATGCATCTGCTGCGTCAGGGTGCCCTTGGGACCCTTTACGGTAACCAGGTTACCGGCTTCGATCTTCACGTCCACACCGGCGGGGATGGAGATCGGCATTCTTCCGATACGAGACATATTCTACTCTCCCTCCTTACCAGACAAACGCCAGGACCTCGCCGCCGACATGGGCCGCGCGGGCGGCCTTGTCAGTCATGACGCCCTTGGACGTGGACACAATGGCAATGCCCAGGCCATGCAGAACCCGGGGCAGCTCGTCAGCACCGGCATAGACACGCAGGCCGGGCTTGGAGACACGGCGCAGGCCGGTGATGACCTTCTCCTTGCCGGGATTGTACTTCAGGGTGACGCGGATGACGCCCTGGGTACCATCGTCGATGAGCTGGAAGTTCTTGATATAGCCCTCATCCAGCAGGATCTGCGCGATGGACTTCTTCATGTTGGACGCGGGGACGTCCACGGTGTCATGCTTGGCGTTGTTCGCGTTGCGGATGCGGGTGAGCATATCCGCAATGGGATCAGTGATGTGCATGATGTTTACCTCCTATTAGAGTTACGGGCAGGGCCCGTATCAGCGGCAAGGTATCGCAGCTAGGCAACTGCGACCTATTGCTCGCCGGCGGGGGATTTATTCAAATTACCGGCCAAGAGGCGGGCTGGCTTTACCAGCTCGCCTTCTTGACACCGGGAATCTGACCCTTGTAAGCCAGCTCGCGGAAGCAGATACGGCAGATGCCGTAGTCCCGCAGGTAGGCGTGGGGACGGCCGCAGATCTTGCAGCGGTTGTAGCGGCGGGTGGAGAACTTGGGCTCCGCCTGCTGCTTCAGGATCATAGACTTCTTAGCCATTTCGTTCTCCTCCTTTAGCGGGCGAAGGGAGCGCCGATCAGGGACAGGAGCTCCTTGGCCTCTTCGTCGGTCTTGGCGGTGGTGCAGATGACCACGTCCAGGCCGCGGATCTTATCGATCTTGTCGTACTCGATCTCGGGGAAGATCAGCTGCTCCTTGATGCCCAGGCCGTAGTTGCCGCGGCCGTCAAAGGCGTTGGGGTTGATGCCGCGGAAGTCGCGGACACGGGGCAGGGCCACGTTGAACAGGCGGTCCAGGAACTCCCACATGCGGTCGCCGCGCAGGGTGACCTTCGCGCCGATGGGCATGCCCTCACGCAGCTTAAAGTTAGCCACGGACTTCTTGGCCTTGGTGATGATGGCCTTCTGGCCGGTAATCTTGGTCAGATCGCCCACAACGGCCTCCAGAACCTTGGAGTTGTCACGGGCCTCGCCGCAGCCGCAGTTGACCACGATCTTGTCGATCTTGGGAATCTGCATGACGGACTTGTAGCCAAACTTCTGCATCAGAGCAGGAGCGACCTCGGCCTGGTACTTCGCCTTCAGGTTGGGCACTTTCTTATCAGCCATTATTGTTCACTCCTCCTCTCTCAGATCTCGGCGCCGCACTTCTTGCAGACGCGGACCTTCTTGCCGCCCTCCAGCAGCTTGTGGGCGGGGCGGGTG
>NZ_CAXSQB010000066.1:0-16446 GCF_964239415.1 Clostridium sp. ATCC BAA-442
CCCCCCCCCCCCCCGCGGGCGGGGACAAGCCCCGCCCCTACGGAGCATTTTGGCTAGGCGGTGCCTTCCGCAGCAGACCTTTGTAGGGGCCGATGCCCACATCGGCCCGCCCCCGCGTCCCTTTTGGCGTTCCAATCTGCCTGTATAGCTCTCTTTTCAATCCTATTTGTATTTTATCCTTTCTATATTACGATTTGGAGTTGATTTTTGATGCAGACAACCCATACCCATTACCGCACCCACACCTGCGGGGAGCTCCGTATGGAGCACGTGGGCCAGACCGTTACCCTGGCGGGCTTTCTGGAGAACGTCCGCGAGGTGGGCCAGAACTTTGCCTTCGCCGTCCTGCGGGACTTCTACGGCGTGACCCAGGTGGTCGTGGAGAACGAGGCCATGTGGAAGGCCTTCAAGGGGCTGAACAAGGAGTCCACCGTCCAGATCACCGGTGTGGTGCGGGAGCGGGACTCCAAGAACCCCAAGCTGCCCACCGGCGACATCGAGGTGGTGCCGGAGGCGGTGGAGGTGCTGGGCCGCTGCCGCCACAACGAGCTGCCCTTCCAGATCAACCGCAGCCGGGAGGCCGACGAGTCCGCCCGCCTAAAGTACCGCTATCTGGATCTGCGCAACCCGGAGGTGAAGAACAACATCATCCTCCGCTGCCAGGTGGTGGCCGCCCTGCGGAAGGCCATGCTTGACCACGGCTTCCTGGAGATCACCACCCCCATCCTCACGGCCTCCTCCCCGGAGGGCGCCCGGGACTACCTGGTGCCCAGCCGCAAGCACCCCGGCAAGTTCTACGCCCTGCCCCAGGCCCCCCAGCAGTTCAAGCAGCTGCTGATGGCCTCCGGCTTCGACAAGTACTTCCAGATTGCCCCCTGCTTCCGGGACGAGGACGCCCGGGGCGACCGCTCCCCCGGCGAGTTCTACCAGCTGGACATGGAGATGGCCTTTGCCGATCAGGAGGACGTGTTCGCCGTGTTGGAGGACGTGCTGCCCCCCATCTTTGCCCAGTACGGCACCTACAACGTGGCCTCCACCGCCCCCTTCCGCCGCATCTCCTACCGGGAGGCCATGGACAAGTACGGCTCCGACAAGCCGGATCTGCGCATTGATCTGACCGTCACCGACGCCACTGAGGCCCTGGGCGCCTGCGGCTTCGGCCCCTTTGAGGGGAACACCGTCAAGGCGGTGGTGGTCACCGGCTTCGAGGGCACCCGCAAGCAGATCGACAAGCTGTGCGCCGACGTGGAGGTGCAGTCCGGAGAAAAGGCCTACTGGTTCCGCTACGACGAGAACGGCGAGATTGTGGGCGGCATCGCCAAGTTTGTCCAGCCCGTGAAGGACGCGGTGGTGGCCGCTCTGGGGCTGGAGAAGGGCTGCTTCGTGGGCCTCACCGCCGGCAAGCTCCTGGCCGCCCAGAAGGCCGCCGGCGTACTCCGCTCCAAGCTGGGCGCCTTCTGCCCCAACCACATGGACAAGGAGCGCTATGAGTTCTGCTGGATCGTGGACTTCCCCATGTACGAGATCGGCGAGGAGTCCGGGCTTTTGGAGTTCTGCCACAACCCCTTCTCCATGCCCAACGGCGGGCTGGAGATTCTGAAAAAGGCCGCCGCCGGCGAGGTGGATCCCCTGTCCATCACCGCCTTTCAGTACGATCTGGTGTGCAACGGCGTGGAGCTCTCCTCCGGCGCCGTGCGGAACCACGATCCGGAGATCATGATCGAGGCCTTCCAGCTCGTCCGCCTGGGCGAGGACGACGTGAAGGCCAAGTTCCCCGCCATGTACAACGCCTTCACCTACGGCGCGCCCCCCCACGCGGGCATCGCCCCCGGCGTGGACCGCATGGTCATGCTGCTGGCCGGCGAGGACTCCATCCGGGAGATCATCCCCTTCCCCATGAACAAGAACGCCCAGGATCTCATGATGGGCGCCCCCTCCTTCGTCACCCAGGCCCAGCTAGACGAGCTGAACATCGTCTGCACCAAGAAGGAGGAGGACGAGGCCGCCGAGTAACCGGCTTCGCAAGTTTTCCACAGGCTCATTCCCACATGTGGAAAAACAGATCAAAGAAAAACCAGGAGCACACCGCTTTGGTGTGCTCCTGGTTTTTTGCTTCATCATATCCTCTTTGTAGGGGCGGCCCCTGTGGCCGCCTGCGCTTCTCCCGTAGGGGCCGATGCCCACATCGGCCCGTCTGCGGGCGGGGACAAGCCCCGCCCCTACGCCCCCGGCGAAACCCTTGTACGGCGCAAGCGCCGCCCCACTTTGTGGGGCCCCAGAGGTCAAAAAGAAGATGCCGTCATTCCTCGTCCAGCTTGAGGACCGCCACCGCAGCGTTAAGCAAACGTGCCGGTGGCACGTTTGTAGCGTAGGCCGCAGCGGCTATGCCGCGAGGAGGGAACTTTGCGGATGCTTACTCTTCGTCCAATTTAAGCACCGCCATGAATGCCTCGGTCGGAATCTGCACCGTTCCCAAGCTCCGCATCTTCTTTTTGCCCTCTTTCTGCTTCTCCAGCAGCTTCTTTTTCCGGGTGATGTCGCCGCCGTAGCACTTGGCCAGCACGTCCTTGCGCATGGCGCGGACGGTCTCGCGGGCGATGACCTTGCCGCCGATGGCGGCCTGGACGGGCACCTCGAAGAGCTGGCGGGGGATGTTGTCCCGCAGCTTTTCACACAGCCGCCGGGCGCGGGGGTAGGCCTTCTCCCGGTGGGCGATGAAGGACAGGGCGTCCACCTGATCGCCGTTGAGCAGCATATCCACCTTCACCAGCTCGGAGGGCTCGTACTTGTCCAGCTCGTAGTCCAGAGAGGCGTAGCCCTTGGTGCGGGCCTTGAGGGTGTCGAAAAAGTCGTAGATGATCTCGCCCAGAGGCATGGAGTAGTGCAGCTCCACCAGGTTGGTGTCCAGATACTGCATGTCCTTGAACTCGCCCCGGCGCTCCTGGCACATGGGCATGATGTTGCCCACATAATCGGGCGGCGAGACGATGGACACCTTGGCGTAGGGCTCCTCGGCCAGCTCGATCACCGCCGGATCGGGGTAATTGTGGGGATTGTCCACCATGACCACGGTGCCGTCGGTCTTGGTGATACGGTAGATCACCGAGGGCAGGGTGGTGATGAGATCCAGATCGAACTCCCGCTCCAGCCGCTCCTGGATGATCTCCATGTGGAGCATGCCCAGAAAGCCGCAGCGGAAGCCGAAGCCCAGGGCGGCGGAGGACTCGGGCTCGAAGGACAGGGAGGCGTCGTTGAGCTGGAGCTTCTCCAGGGCGTCCCGCAGATCTGGATACTTGGAGCCGTCCTCGGTGTAAATGCCGCAGTACACCATGGCGCGGGCGGGGCGGTAGCCGGGCAGGGCCTCGGCGGCGGGGCGCTCCACACCGGTGACGGTGTCACCCACCTGGGTATCCTTCACGTTTTTGATGGAGGCAGTGAAGTAGCCCACCTCGCCGGCGATCAGCTCGCCGCAGGGCTCCATCCCCAGGGGGAGCAGGTGGCCGCACTCCAGCACCTCATAGGACGCGCCCGGGGCCATCATCTTCACCTTCATCCCGGTCTTGATGGTACCCTCCATCACACGGAAATAGACGATCACGCCCCGGTAGGCGTCGTACTGGCTGTCAAAGATCAGGGCGCGGAGCGGGGCCTCCGGGTCGCCCTTGGGGGCGGGGACGTTCTTCACGATGTCCTCCAGCACCGCGTCGATGTTCAGCCCCACCTTGGCGGAGATCTCGGGGGCGTCCTGGGCGGGCAGGCCGATGATGTTCTCAATCTCGTCCTTCACCCGCTTGGGGTCGGCGGCGGGCAGGTCGATCTTGTTGACCACGGGCAGAATCTCCAGGTCGTGCTCCAGGGCCAGGAAGGTGTTGGCCAGGGTCTGGGCCTCGATGCCCTGGGCGGCGTCCACGATAAGCACCGCGCCCTCGCAGGCGGCCAGGGAGCGGCTCACCTCATAGTTGAAGTCCACGTGGCCCGGCGTATCGATCAGGTTCAGCTCATAGGTCTCCCCGTCGGCAGCCTGATAGTTGAGCTTCACCGCCCGGGCCTTGATGGTAATGCCCCGCTCCCGCTCCAGGTCCATGTTGTCCAGCAGCTGGCTCTCCATCTCCCGCTGGGAAACGGCGTTGCACTTCTCAATCAGCCGGTCAGACAGGGTGGATTTGCCGTGGTCGATGTGGGCGATAATGGAAAAGTTGCGGATTTTGGATTGGTCAGTCATGGCATACTCCTCCCTTCGGCAAATCCACCCGGAACCCCGCGCAGCGGGGCGCGGCGGCCTGCCGCGTCCAAGCGTTTTGTCCCCCGGACAAAACCTTGCCGAAGGCGGAATTTACTTCCGCCGAGGATGCAAAATAACACGGGGTACCCGCGGAGTCGGCCGACTCCGCGGGATTTGATTTGCCGTGGTCAATGTGGGCAATTATCGAAACATTACGGATTTTGCTCTGGTCGGTCAAAAAAATACACCTCCGAAGATGTGAAAGCGTCAATTGACATTGGAGCGATACTCTGCATATCCCTACTGCGGCCGCCCCGGCCGTTCAAGGGCATGGTACCGGTGGCGCCCCCCGGGCGTAGCCGGTAAACAGGCGGTGCGTCCGGGATGCCGCGCCCTACTTCTGGTTTTGAATCTCCATCCGGCGGTTGACCCGCTCCCCGGTGTTGTGGATAATCTGGAGCAGGGACTGGTACAGTCCGGGGTAGTTCTCCATCAGCGCGTCGTTGTGCATGGGCGGGAAGTTCCCCTTCTCCTTGACGTGGGCGGCCAGGGCGTCCACATACTGGGCCTCGGTACAGATCATGTCGGCGGTGGCCACGCCCGCCATAAACTGCCGGGCAGGCACGGAGAAGAAGTCCTCGTTCTTGCTGCCGTCCGCCCGGTACAGGTGGCGAAACATCTTGTAAACAGCGGTACCCAGGTAGTCCGCCGCGGCGTTAATGGCCTCCTTGCGGCCGGTCTTGCCCAGCAGGTCGAAGAGCACGCCGATGGAGTTGACCAGCAGCTTTTTGTTCAGCGTGGCCATAATGGAGCCGTGGAGCACGTTGTCCTTCTCGGTGGAGTAATCGTACAGCTCTTCGGCGGCGATGGTGGTGCCGTCCCGGGAGAGGGTACGGCCCAGCAGGAAATCCGCCGACACATTATAATAGTTGCAGGCCTTCGTGACAAAGGCCAGACCGGGCTCACGCACGCCGTTCTCATAGTGGGAGAGCAGCGCCTGGCTGATCCCCAGATCCTTTGCGGCCGCGCGCTGGGAGATCCCCTTCTCCTGCCGGAGCAGGGAAAGGCAGCGGGAAAAATCGGAACTCATAACACACCTCAACTTCAACTGGCTTCAAAACAGTAGGTATAGTATAAATGCGAGAATACAAAAAGTAAAGTGTATTTTTTCACAATCTTATGGCTTTTAGGCATTGAGAACCGCAGTCGAAATGGTGTATAATAGCTCCGACGCCGAGCATTTTGGCATTTGACGTACGTTTTTTATGATGGAGGAAGATACCAATGGCCATTCACATGTTTCAGCAGCTCATCGACACCCTGAAAAAGTCCCCCAAGCGCATTGTCTTTACCGAGGGCACCGACGCCCGCATCCTGGAGGCCAGCGCCCGCCTGCTGGCCGGCACCTGGCTGGCCCCCATCCTCATCGGCAATGAGGCGGAGGTAAAGGCCGCGGCCGAGGAGGTCGGCTTCAACATCCGGGGTGCCGAGATCATCGACCCCGCCACCTATCCCGACATGGACAAGATGGTGGAGGAGATGGTGGCGCTGCGCCGCGGCAAGATGACCGCCGACGAGTGCCGCGCCGCCCTGATGAAGGGCAACTACTTCGGCACCATGCTGGTAAAGATGGGCGTGGCCGACTGTCTGCTGGGCGGAGCCACCTACTCCACCGCCGACACCGTCCGCCCCGCCCTGCAGCTCATCAAGACCAAGCCCGAGAATAAAATCGTCTCTTCCTGCTTCATTATGGTCCGCGAGGGCGTGGGCGACAACACTGTGCTGGCCATGGGCGACTGCGCCATCAACATCGACCCCACGGAGGACGAGCTGGTGGAGATTGGCCTGGAGTGCGCCAAGTGCGCCAAAACCTTCGGCATTGACCCCAAGGTGGCCTACCTGAGCTACTCCACCAAGGGCTCTGGCAAGGGTGACACTGTGGACAAGATGCGCAACGCCTGCGCCAAGGCCAAGGCTGCCGCCCCCGACCTGGCCATCGACGGCGAGATGCAGTTCGATGCCGCCGTCTCCCCCACCGTGGGCCAGCTCAAGTTCCCCGGCTCTCCCGTGGCCGGCTATGCCAACACCTTTATTTTCCCCAACATTAATGCGGGCAACATCGGTTATAAGATTGCCCAACGCCTGGGCGGCTTTGACGCCTATGGACCCATTCTGCTGGGTCTGAACGCCCCGATCAACGACCTCTCCCGCGGCTGCAACGCCCAGGAGGTCTACTCCATGGCCATCATCACCGCCGCGCTGGCCTAACAGCCCTCCAGAGTCCGGAGTTTCCTTCAGGGGCTCCGGACTTTTTCGGCTATGGGGGGAGATCTCCCGTCCCCTCCGGTCCCCCGCGGCACCCAAAAGGATGCCGCGGGGTCTTTTCGTCCCGGTCAAAGTGGACAAATCTTTTTGCTGCTCTGCCCTGACCATTTCTCCTTCTGGTAGTAGTAGGACATCTTTTTGAAAGCCGCCCACTATATGTCGTGTCGGTTGTGCTTTGACCTTCAATTGCCGCGGATTCCCGCCTTTTCCGGTCAAAGTCTTGACTTTTTGGCAAAAAGCGTGTATGATACGCCTTGTAACCATTTGTAACTTTTCGTTTCTGACTGTTACCTTTCGGCCCTCGCGGGCCTTCTTTTACGCAAGAACAAATAATTAGGAGGGTTTCCCTCATGGACGAAATTCTGCATACGCCCCGGGAGGAGTCTTCGGCCATCCGGCCGCCCCTGGCCCAACTCCGGGACAGATGGGAGGCGGGTACCGCGGCCCTGGCGCAGCGCGTGGAGCCGCTCCGCCGCCGGCTGGACGCCGCCACTGCGGGCGGCCGCCGGCTGATCAATCCCCTGCATTTCCTGGCCGCCGCCGTGGTCATCGGCGTGGCGGCTGTGGTGGGCACTGTCTACACTCCCAGCTATGTGGTGGAGGTGGACGGCGTGGCCCTGGGCACCGTCACCAGCCCCTCTGTGTTTGAGGATGTGGTGGACCGGGTGGAGAGCCGTGCCACCGATATTCTGGGCTACGACTATACCATGGACGGCGCGGTGACCTACGCCCCTGCCCTGACGGAGCGGGAGTCCATCACCCCCGTGGCGGACTTTGAGACCTACCTCTTTGACCAGATTGGCGAGGTAATGAAGAGCTATGTGCTCACCGTCAACGGCCAGTTCATCGGCGCGGCCCAGGATCGGGAGACCCTGAATGGGGTGCTGGAGCAGGTGAAGGCTGCCTATGTAGATGAAAACACAGTGTCCGCCGAGTTTACCTCCGGGGTCTACATTACCCACGAGTACACCCCCTCCGATGTCAATCAGGACCCGGCGGCCATGCTGGCCACCCTCACCGCCAACACCAACGGCCAGACCACCTATGAGGTGCAGAAGGGCGACACCTTCATGCAGATCGCCTTTGACAACGACATGAGCATGTCGGAACTGGAGGCCCTCAACCCGGATGTGGACATTAACCGTATCTACATCGGCCAGCTCCTCAACGTGAAGGAGGAGATTCCCTTTCTCTCCGTCAAGACGGTGGATAACGTGACCTATACCCAGTCCATTGAGTGCCCGGTGGTGGAGGTACAGGACGACTCCATGTACCAGGGCGAGTCCAAGGTGCTGGATGCAGGCGTCCCCGGCGAGCAGATCGTCAACGCGGACATCGCTTACCTCAACGGCGTGGAGCAGGAGCGCACGGTGCTCTCTACCCAGGTCACCCGGGAGGCCACCAACAAGGTCATCGCTGTGGGCACCAAGGTGCGCCCCTCCTGGCTGCCCAACGGCTACTTTATCTGGCCCGTATACGGGCGCATTACCTCCTACTTCGGCTACCGCTCCATCTTTGGCTCCTACAGCTACCACGGCGGCATTGACATTGCCACCTCCTACGGCACCAACATCGCGGCCGCCGATGGCGGCACTGTGGTCTTCGCCGGCCGGGCCACCGGCAGCATGTGGAGCTACGGCAATCTGGTCATCGTGGATCACGGCAACGGGAAGCAGACCTACTACGGCCACTGCTCCAGCGTCCTGGTTTCCGCCGGCGACAAGGTCTACCAGGGTCAGCCCATCGCCAAGGTGGGCTCCACGGGCCGCTCCACCGGCAACCACTGCCATTTCGAGGTGAAGATCAACGGCACCTCCGTTAACCCCCTGTCCTATCTGAGCTGAAAAAGACCGGGGCACCCTGACGGGGGCGCCGGTTTTTTCGGCTCAGCGGAGCTTCAGGATTTCATCCAGCAGACGGTGGGCGGCCTCCTCCTTGGTGAGGAGGGGCAGCTCCAGCTCCTCCCGGGGGGAGATCAGCGTGAGCAGATTGGTTGGCACTGCGAAGCCCGCGCCCGGCTCCTTGAGGTTGTTGGCGGCAATCAGATCCAGGTGCTTCTTCTCCAGCTTCCTGCGGGAGTTTTCCACCATGTCCCGGGTCTCCATAGAAAACCCGCACAGGAACTGCCCCGGCCCGCGGTGCTCCCCCAGCCAGGCCAGGATATCCCGGGTGCGCTCCAGGGGAATGGACAGCTCCCCCTCCCCCTTCTTCACCTTGTCCTGGGCCACCTGGGCCGGGCGGTAGTCGGCCACCGCGGCGGCCTTGATGATGATGTCCTGCTCCGGGGCGCGGGCGGTGACCGCCTCGAACATGTCCTGGGCGGACACCACGTCCACCGTCTCCACATAGGCGGGCTTCTTCAGCGCCGTGGGGCCGGACACCAGCGTCACCTCCGCCCCGCGGGCGGCGGCGGCCCGGGCCACGGCGTAGCCCATCCGCCCGGTGGAGTGGTTGGTCAGGCAGCGCACCGGATCCAGCGCCTCCTGGGTGGGGCCGGCGGTGACCAGCACCTTCAGTCCCTCCATGTCCTTGGCATGGGAGAGGGCGTGAAGCACCGTCTCCAGCAGCTCCTCCGGCTCTGGCATCTTCCCCTTCCCCACGGCCCCGCAGGCCAGGCGTCCGCTGGCCGGCTCCACAATCTCCCAGCCGTACCGCCGCAGGAGGGCCAGGTTATCCTGGGTAACCGGATTCTCATACATGCGGGTGTTCATGGCGGGCGCGGCGATTTTGGGACAGTCACAGGCCAGAACGGTGGTGGTGAGCATATCGTCGGCCAGACCGTGGGCAAGCTTAGCCAGAACGTTGGCCGTGGCCGGGGCCACCAGTACCAGGTCGGCCTGGTCGGCCAGGGCGATGTGCTCCACCTGGAACTGGTAGTTGCGGTCAAAGGTGTCCACGCTTACCCGGTTGCCCGTCAGGGATTCAAAGGTGTGGGGGCCGATAAACTCCGTGGCGTTTCGGGTCATGAGTACCTGGACGTTCGCCCCCTGCTTCACCAGGGCCGAGGCCAAGCCCGCCGACTTATAGCATGCAATGCCGCCGGTGACACCCAGCAGCACAGTTTTCCCCTTTAACATGCAGGTCTCTCCTTTGTCAGTGGGCGGATGCGGACATCCGCCCTTATGCTCCGTATATAGTCATCCAATTATACCAAAACAGCCGCAGGTTTTCCACAATGGGATTGCAATCTGAGGATATAACCGTTATAATGGCCTCGGCTGTCCCGGGCGGCGGGCCGCTGTACTCCCCGGAGGGAGACGGCAGGCCCATCTCTGCCTGTGGCTGCATCCAAATACGCGCTGTATCCCGCCCGTCGGGAACGGCAGCCTGGAGGTAATTGAATATGAACACCCACACCCCCCGCGCCCAGCAGCACCGGCAGGTGCAGAGCCTGGCTGTCCTGGCCATGTTTACCGCCATTCTCTTTCTGCTCACCTTCACCCCCATCGGCATGATCGACCTGCCCATCATTAAGGCCACCGTGCTCCATGTGCCAGTCATCATCGGCGCCCTCCTTCTCGGACCCAAGAAGGGAGCCTTTCTGGGCGGCATGTTTGGTCTGGCCAGTCTTTTGAAAAATACCCTGGTACCCAACCTGTCCTCCTTTGCCTTTTCCCCCCTGATACCGGTACCAGGCCTGGACCGGGGCAGCCCCTGGGCCCTGGTGGTTTGTTTTGTGCCCCGTATCCTTGTCGGCGTGACCCCCTGGCTGGTCTATACGCTGCTTCAGGCCCTGTCCCGCCGCCGGGGCTCCGTCCTCCAGGCCGGCAGCATGGCCCTGTCCGCCGTGGTGGGCGCCTTTACCAACACCGCCCTGGTAATGGGACTGATTGCTCTGCTGTTCCGGGATGCCTACGCCGCGGCCCAGGGGATTCCAGCCGAGGCAGTGCTGGGCTTTATTCTGGGCATCGTGGCGGCCAACGGTGTGCCCGAGGCCATTGTGGCGGCCATCCTTGTCCCCGCAGTGTGCATCCCCATGGGAAAGGCTCTCAAGCTCAACCGCGCTCCCCTGGCCGCCCGGGAGCCCGTCTGAGCCATGCTGCTGACCATTGACATTGGAAACACTACAGTCGCTGTTGGCGGCTTTCTGGGGCCGGAGCTGCGCTTTGTCCGCCGCCTGCCCAGCGACCGGAACATGGACGCCGCCGCCTGCGCCGCGCGCATGAGAACCCTGCTGGCAGAGGAGGGAGCGGCCCCCCAAGACGTGGAGGGAGCGGTGCTCTCTTCGGTGGTTCCCTCCCTCACCCAGGTCGCCGTCCAGGCGGCGGAGGCCCTCACCCGCCGCCCTGTCCGGGTGCTGGGGCGGGATCTCGACCCCGGCCTGCCCACCGGAGACTATGACGCCTCCAACCTGGGCATGGACCGGCTGGTGGACTGCGTGGCCGCCCTGGCCCGGTGGCGGCCCCCTCTGGCGGTCTTTGACATGGGCACCGCCACCACCCTGTCGGTGGTGGATCGGGAGGGCGTATTCCGGGGCGGCATGATTCTCCCGGGGCTGCGCCTGTCGGTGGACGCCCTCAGCGCCCGGGCTGCCCAACTCCCTTGCATTACTTTTACCCAGCCCGAGGGACTGCTGGGTACCGATACTGTGTCCTGCATGCGCAGCGGTGCCCTCTACGGGGCCGCCGCCGCCCTGGAGGGGATCTCCCTCCGCCTGGAGGAGGAGCTGGGCCCCGTCACCGTAGTCCTTACCGGCGGTCATGGCCGTGACATTCTACCCCTGCTCCGCCGGGCGGTGGAGTATGAGCCCCATCTTCAATTGATGGGTCTGCGGGAGCTGTGGCTCCGCAGCCTGTGAAAAAAGGCGGCGTACCGGATCGGTACGCCGCCTTTTTTCAGCCCGGCCGCTCACCTGTGACCCGCCGCTTTTTGTGGCGGTACCACACGCAGTTAAAGACATTTCCCAGAATCAGGATGTTTCCACACAGGTAGAGCCACACCAGCAGGATAATCACCGAGGCCAGGGACCCGTAAACCAGGGAGTACCTGGAAGACAGGCCGATAAACCAAGAAAACAGGGCGGTGGCGGCCACAAGGGCCACGGCGGCCAGAAAGGCCCCTGTAAGGATAGGCGGCCTTGGCCTGCCTCGGGGCGCGGCCATCCGGTACACCAGCAGGACAAAGAGGAACACCAGCAGAAACAGCAGCAGGAAGCGGAACCACTGCCAGTCCCAGGGCAGGGTGGCCGTCTCCAGGTGAAACAGGCGCTCCACCAGATGGAAAAGCCACCCGCCTGTGAGGAGCACCACCAGGGCCAGGTAGATGGTGAGCAGAAAGAGCACCGAAAAGGCCACGCTGGCCGCGATGCGCCACACCCCTGCATAGCTCTTGCGTCCGTAAAGATCCTCCATAATATTCATCAGCGCCCGGAAGGCGGCGGAGGCGGAGAACAGGGTCATAATCCCTCCCGCGGCCAGCAGGGCGGGTGACTGGTTTCCGGTAATATACTGAATATAGTCCCCTAAAATCCCCAGCGTCTCCCGGGGCAGGAAGGTGGAGGCGGCCTCCAGTACGGCGTTGATGTCCAAATGGAGCAGACCGATGAAGGCGTTAATGCAGATAAGGACAGGAAAGAAGGTGAGAATCAGAAAGTAGGCCAGCTCCGCAGCCGAACGGGATACCCGCTTGGAGAAGTAAAGCTCCCCTACCTCCAGCCCAAACCGGACCGGCTTCCACTCCAGCAGCTTTTTCATCCTTCCCCGCCTCCCCCGCGTCTCTTTTCCAGCATACCCGTTTTCTCCCGCGAAAAAACGAAAAAGACCGCCTGCGGATGCAGACGGTCTCCCCTTCGACCAGACCTTTAGGCCAGCTTATTCAGCTTAATGGTCATGGCGCTCTTCTTGTGAGCGGCGTTGTTCTTGTGCAGCAGACCCTTGACCACAGCCTTGTCGACCGCCTTGACGGCCACCTTGTAAGCGCCCTCGGCCTCGCTGCGGTTGCCTTCGACCACCGCGGCCTCGAACTTCTTGATGTCGGTCTTCAGCGCGGACTTAGCGGCCTTGTTCTGCGCAGCCTTGGTCTTGTTCACCAGGACACGCTTCTTGGCAGACTTAATATTCGGCAAACCAAACACCTCCTCCGATGACGTAATCGTTATTTACACAGTTTGCCCGTGCAGATTCTTATTTTAACAGCCATTCTTTAAAAATGCAACTCTTTTTTTGAACTTTTTTCACTTTTTTTGCATATGGAGGCGCTCTGCGCAAAAAATAGGGGCATCTGGTGTCATCAACACCACATCTTGGGGTATGGAGGGACGTATATGTTGAAACGGAGAACCGACCTGGCTCTGGAGGCCGCCCAGCTCTGGCAGGAGAGCGCCGGGGAGGCCGGGACGCTGCCGGGCGTGGAGTCGGAGGAGTCGACGCGGGAGGGCTATCCGGTGACCACCGTGCGCATCCGGGACGAGGCGGGCGCCCGGGCCCTGGGCAAGCCGGTGGGCACCTATGTGACCCTGGAGCTGGACGGCCTGGCCCGCCGGGAGGAGGACGCCTTCGGCCGGGCGGCGCGGGCCCTGGCGGCGGAGCTGGGGGCGCTGCTGGGCCTGGCGCCGGGCGCGCCCGCCCTGGTGGTGGGCCTGGGCAACCGGGCCATCACCCCCGACAACATCGGCCCCAAGGCTGCCGACCAGACCATGGTGACCCGCCACTTGGTGGAGCGGGTGCCGGAGCACTTCGGCTCCTTCCGGCCGGTGGCCGCCCTGGCCGCCGGGGTGCTGGGCACCACCGGCATGGAGAGCGGCGAGGTGGTCCGCGCCGTTGCGGAGCAGATCAAGCCCGCCTGCGTGGTGGCGGTGGACGCCCTGGCCTCCCGCAGCCTCCGGCGGGTCTGCCGCACCATCCAACTGGCCGACACCGGCATCACCCCCGGCTCCGGCGTGGGCAATGCCCGGGCCGCCCTCAACGCCGAGACCCTGGGCGTCCCCGTCATCGCCGTCGGCGTCCCCACCGTAGTGGACGCCGCCACCCTCACCTGCGACGTGCTGGCCGAGGCGGGCAAGGGGGAGCTGAACCCCGCCGCCCTCCAGGGCGGGGGGGACGGCCTGATCGTCACCCCCAAGGACATCGACACCCAGGTGCACGATCTGGCGAAGGTCATCGGATACGGGATCAATCTGGCCCTTCACACCGGCCTGACCATCGGGGACGTGGAGCTCTTTCTCAGCTAACCCGGGTCGGCCGCCCCGTCCGACACCTCGATCCGAAACACATTGATGGTGTCCACATCGGGGCAGCAGAACACCGCCGTGCCCGCCGGCTGGCCGGGGATGGCACCGCCATAGCGGAGAATATCCACATAGGGAAAGGCCACATGCATGGCCATGGGACAGAGCTTCCCCCGCTCCGTGTCAAAGTCAAAGCTCTCCCCCACCCGGTGTCCCCGGTGGCAGCCCCGCTTTCCCAGCCGGTCAATGAGGGTGATGCGAATCGCCGGACGCGCCATGGACAACAGCCTCCTTCTGTTTTTTATCCACATCATAGCACACAATGTGGATTTTGTCTCCCCCGCTTCTTGATCTTTTCCCCCGGCGGGCATACACTCTGAGCAGAGAGGAGTGCTGCCCATGGACGCCTGCCTGGACTATCTGCGGGAGAACGGGGCCGAGCCGGCCCTGGTGATCGACCCACACACGGTGGTCACCGCCCCCTGGACCACCTTCAAGTGCCAGTTCGGCTGTGAGAATTTCGGCAAAAACCACTGCTGCCCGCCGGAGGCCCCGGACTACGCCCGCACCCGGGCCGTGCTGGACAGCTTTTCCACCGGCATCCTGTTCCGGGTCCACCACTGGAACGCCACCGCCATGGCCGCCGAGGGGGCCAGGCGGCTCTTTCTGGACGGGTACTACAAGGCCTTGGCCTTCGGCAGCGGGCCCTGCAAGCTGTGTCCCTCCTGCGCGCCCGAGGGGTGCCGCTTCCCCGGGAAGGCCGTCCCCGCCATGGAGGCCTGCGGCATCGACGTGTTTGCCACCGCCCGCGCCCACGGCCTGGAGGTGCGCACGCTCCGGGTGTTGGGGGAGGAACGGAACCATTTCGGCCTGATTCTGGTGGAATAGGCCCCGAAACGCCTTGACGGCGGGCGGTTTGCGTGATACAATAGCGGCCAGAAACAGGCATTGACCGGGAGGAGTACCCCGTCCCACCGTCCCAAGAGAGGAGCCGTCTGGTGCAAGGCTCCGGCGGAGGCAGGGGAAGGCGCCCGCCAGCCGCGGGGAGGAAATGCCCCGCCGGTCCCCCGCCGTTACCGGGTTTGAGCGCGGGGCCTCTGCCCCGAATTCAGGTGGCACCACGGAGTTTACTTCGCCCTGAGCCGTTCGGCTCAGGGCGTTTTTTTCCGCGCAGAATAAAGCGAAAAGGAGCTTATGGATATGAAGAACACCGAAAAGACCATGGATCAGATCGTGGCACTGTGCAAGGGCCGGGGCTTCGTCTACCCCGGCAGCGAGATCTACGGCGGCCTGGCCAACTCCTGGGACTACGGCCCCCTGGGCGTGGAGCTGAAAAACAACGTCAAGCGGGCCTGGTGGAAGAAGTTTGTCCAGGAAAACCCCTACAACGTGGGCCTGGACGCCGCCATCCTCATGAACCCCGAGGTGTGGGTGGCCTCCGGCCATGTGTCCACCTTCAACGATCCCCTCATCGACTGCAAGGCCTGCAAGATGCGCCACCGGGCCGACAAGCTCATCGAGGGCTGGTGCGCCGAGAATGGCCGCGACGACGTGAATGTGGAGGCCATGACCAACGAGGAGCTGGTGGCCTTCATCCGGGACAACGGCGTGACCTGCCCCGGCTGCGGCAAGGCGGACTTCACCGACATCCGCAAGTTCAACCTCATGTTCAAGACCCACCAGGGCGTCACCGAGGACAGCAGCACCGAGGTCTACCTGCGCCCCGAGACCGCCCAGGGCATCTTCGTCAACTTCCCCGCCATCCAGCGCACCACCCGCAAGAAGCTGCCTTTCGGAGTGTGCCAGGTGGGCAAGTCCTTCCGCAACGAGATCACCCCCGGCAACTTCATCTTCCGCATCCGGGAGTTTGAGCAGATGGAGCTGGAGTTCTTCTGCCAGCCGGGCACCGATCTGGAGTGGTTCCAGTACTGGCGGGAGTTCTGCCGCAAGTGGCTGGTGGATCTGGGCCTGAAGGAGGAGAACCTCCGCCTGCGCGACCACGAGCCCGAAGAGCTGGCCTTCTACTCCAAGGCCACCACCGACTTCGAGTTCATGTTCCCCTTCGGCTGGGGCGAGCTGTGGGGCGTGGCCGACCGCACCGACTACGACCTCAAGCAGCACCAGGAGCACTCCGGCAAGGATCTCACCTACTTCGACCAGGAGAAGAACGAGCACTATATCCCCTACGTCATCGAGCCCTCCCTGGGCGCCGACCGCGTGACCCTGGCCTTCCTGGTGGACGCCTACGACGAGGAGATCGTCGGCCAGGACAAGAAGGGCAACAACGACGTGCGCACCGTCCTGCGCCTCCACCCCGCCCTGGCCCCCTTCAAGTGCGCCGTGCTCCCCCTCAGCAAGAAGGAGGTGCTCTCCGGCCCCGCCCAGCAGCTGCGGGACGAGCTGGCCCGCGACTTCATGGTGGACTATGACGACACCGGCTCCATCGGCAAGCGCTACCGCCGCCAGGACGAGATCGGCACCCCCTTCTGCATCACCCTGGACTTCCAGACCGTGGGCGACGACACCACCCCCGCGGACCACTGCGTCACCATCCGGGAGCGCGACTCCATGGAGCAGGTGCGCATCCCCATGAGCGAGGTCAAGAATTATATCGCAGAGCGCATCAAGTTCTGAGTTGTTTGCCAAAGGCGGCCCATTCGGGCCGCCTTTTTTTGTTCTCCGCACTCGACTCAAAAATGCAGGCACGTAGGGGCGGGGCTTGTCCCCGCCCGCC
>NZ_CAXSQB010000066.1:16456-17829 GCF_964239415.1 Clostridium sp. ATCC BAA-442
GGGGGGGGGCCCCCCCCCCCCCCCGCCTCTTTCGTTCCCGTCCCAGGCTCCGGCCAGCCGGGCGGCCACAAGGGCCGCCCCTACAGAGAACGGCTGGTTGCCGCTGCTCCCTTCGTTAATGCTCACGCGTAGGGGCGGGGCTTGCCCCCCCCCACCTCTTTTGTTCCCGCCTCAGGCTTCGGACGGGCGGCTACGAGGTCCGCTCCCACTTGTGTCCCCGCCCGGATTCTGCTATACTCAAACCAACTTTTCCACACTGGAGGCGTTTTTTGTGGGATCCACCCCCCTGTACGACGCTCTGCGGGCCTTTGCCGCCCAGCGGCCCCTGCGGATGCACATGCCCGGCCACAAGGGTAAATCCCTGCCTGCGCCGGAGCTGGCGGCCATTGCGGCCATTGACTTCACCGAGCTGCCCCCCACGGGGGATCTCTTCTCCGGGGGCGGGGCCATCGGGGCGGCGGAGGCCCTCTGGGCGAAGGTTTTCCACATGGCCTCCTGCCTGTTTCTCACCGGCGGCTCCACCCAGGGGGTCCACGCCGCCCTGGCCCTGGCCTGCAAACCGGGGGAGACGGTGCTGCTGGACCGGGGGAGCCACCGCTCCGCCTACAACGCCCTGGCCCTGCTGGATCTGAAGCCGGTCTATCTGGAGCGGCCTTGGCTTGCCTCGGAGGGGATCACCGGCCCCATCTCCCCCTCGTCGGTGGCCCAGGCCCTAGAGGAACACCCGGAGGCAAAGACGCTCTGTATAACCTCGCCCACTTACTACGGAGTGTTGTCAGATCTTCCCGCCCTGGCGGAGCTAATGCACCGGCGGGGCGGGGTGCTGGTGGTGGACGGAGCCCACGGGGCCCATCTGCCGTTCCTGGGAAATGACCACCTCTCCGCCGCCGATCTGGTGGTGACATCGGCCCACAAGACCCTCCCCGCCCTGGGGCAGAGCGCCCTGCTGTTGGCCGGGGAACGGTTTCCCCATGCCGGGCTGCGGCGGGCCGCCTCCCTCTACGGCTCCTCCAGCCCCTCCTATCCCATGATGGCCTGCCTGGATCTCTGCCGGGCGTGGATGGAGGAGGAGGGCGCCGCCGCCTACCGGGCCGCCGCCCGGCAGGTGGCCGCCCTGCGGCGGGACTACCCCAGCGTGTCCGGCCCGGCGCTGGACCCTGCCCGGCTGGTGCTCCGCGCCCCCGACGGCTTTGCCGCCCAGGCGGCCCTGGAGGGGATGGGGGTGTGGCCCGAGATGGCCGACGCGGGCCATGTGGTGTTCATCCCCACCTGCGCCGACACGGAGGAGGACTTTGCCCGCCTCCGGGCCGCCCTGGATGCCGTGGCCTGGGGGGACGGCGCTCCCCTGCCCCCGCCTCCGCCCCCGCCGGAGG
>NZ_CAXSQB010000067.1:0-1911 GCF_964239415.1 Clostridium sp. ATCC BAA-442
GCCGATCTCCTGGGGGCTGGCGGGCTGGGGCCGGGGGAGGAGGGAGCTGCCCAGCATGCACAGGGCCAGAACCCAGGCCCCCGCCCGGACGGGTCTGCGGGCGGGCAGGGCCTCCAGCCCCAGGGCCAGGGCGGCGCACAGGGCGGGCAGATAGAGCAGCAGGTGCTGCTGCCCGTGGGACTGCACCCGGGTGAACAGGAGCAGGCACAGCACCGGCTGCGCCAGGGTGAGCAGGGCCGTGTACCGGGCGGCAGGCCGCCGGAGGAGGCACCACACCACGCACACAAGGGCGGCGGCCATGAGCACCCAGCCGAAGTAGCGGCACAGCATCACCGCGTCCACCCACCGGCCCTGGTCGTAGGCCGAGTAGGTGTCAAAGTAGTTGGAGCGCAGTACCTGTTCAACCAGGAAGCTCTGCCCGAAGAACAGGGAGCACACCACGCCGGAGGCGGCCATGGCGGCAAAGGACTTCCACTGGCCGCGCCGTACCGCCAGGGCCAGCAGCGCCGCCAGCCCGAAGGACACGGTGAAAAAGAAGAAGTACCGCCGCAGCAGGAACACCAGGGTGAGCAGGGCCCCGGTGAGGATGCCGCGGGCGGCCTGGGGACGGCTCTCGTCTGTGTAGATCACAAAGGCCCAGATGCCGGCCCCCGCCGCCGCCACATCCACAAAGCCGGTCAGCCCGGTGTAGAGCAGCATAGGGGTGGCGCAGGCCAGCAGTACGCCGCCCCGGCGTACCCGCCGGGCCAGGGCCGCCATCCCCGCCAGGGCAGGCATGACATAGAGATTGGCGACGGCGAAGAGATAGACGTACCGCCCGGTACCCAGCACCCGCATCACCAGGGAGATGGGCCAGGAGAGCAGGTAGTTGTACTCCTGGGTGATGACACTCTGGAGCACCAGCCGCACCTGGGCCAGATCCAGGCTCTGACCCGCCAGCATGGTGCTGGAGCTCCAATAGATGTTGCTATCCCAGTAGTAGACCGTGGCGGAGCCCGCGGCGTAGAGGGCGGTGAGAACATTCACCGCCAGGGCCAGCAGCAGCAGGGCTCTCCCGCGGGGCAGCTCCAGGCGGCCGAACCGCCGGGCGGCGGTGGCCAGGGCCAGCACGACGCCCGCCAGTACCAGCCCGCTGCCCAGGGCGCAGACCAGCCGGAAGGGGAGGCGCCCGATAGCCATATCTCCCGCGGAGAAGAGGCCGTAGCTGGTGTCCAGCAAAGCCCCCAGGAAAAAGGCCGCCCCAGCCAGCAGGGCGGTCCTCCAGGTGGGGCCGAACGGGAGCAGCAGGCGGGAGACCAGCCGGAGCCGCCACGCCGCTCCCACCACCAGGGCGGCCAGCGCCGCGGCGGCGGCCAGAATGGCCGGGCCGGGCACGCGGCCGTACAGCACGGCCCAAAGACGGACCAGAGCCAGGCCGGACAGGCAGCCCCACGCCGCCAGTCCGGCCAGTCCCTGGAGCAGGGGGCGCGGCTTCATACTCAGCCGGGAGGCCAGGTCATGTCCCGGCCCGCCAGCACGTGGAAGTGCAGGTGGTGCACGGACTGGCCGGCCTGCTCGCCGCAGTTGGAGACCACCCGGAAGTCGGTGACGCCCAAGTCCTTCGTCACCTGTGCAATGACCTCAAAGGCGTGGGCCACTACGGCGGAATTTTCCGGGGAGATCTCCCCGCAGGAGCCGATATGGGCCTTGGGGATGACCAGGAAATGGGTGGGCGCCTGGGGGTCGATGTCGTAAAAGGCGTACACCAGCTCGTCCTCGTAAACCTTGTTGGAGGGGATCTCCCCCGCCGCGATTTTGCAGAACAGACAATCGCTCATGCTATATCCTCCTTTTCCGCGGATTTGACTCTAGTATAGCACACAGGGAGCGGAATGTCATTCCTTTGAGGCGGAAAAAATCGGGGGGCGCGGA
>NZ_CAXSQB010000067.1:1920-9965 GCF_964239415.1 Clostridium sp. ATCC BAA-442
TGCTTCCGCGCCCCCCGTTCGTGCGCTCAACAGGAGACAAATTGATTCCGCTCCGGGCTGTACCGGCAGTCGATGGCGGCCAGCCGCCGGCTGACCTCGCCCACGTCGATCTGGAGGTCGTCGCACAGAGCGTCCAGTGTGGGGTAAAAGTCCCGCAGCTTGGTATTGAGGTAACTGAGCAGAATCATAGGGTCCTGGGGAAGCATAGGTGTAACTCTCCTTTGGGTAAAAATGTGTTCGTTTGATTCTATGCGGCAAATGCGATAAGTGCCTCTGCTGCACACGTTTATCTGTGGGGCGGCAAGCATCTGCGCCATGCCGTAGGGACGGGTGCCCACACCCGCCCGTCGGCGGCTTACAGCCCCAGCTTCTCGGCGACCAGGTCGTCTACCTTGGCCAGCGCGTCACGCCCCACACGACCATGTCGTGCGGGGGACCCCGCATTATAATCTGCTCAGGGCGAATAAATCGCCCTGGCATCAAGATTTTGCCTGCGGCAAAACGCTTGAGACGCCGCAGCTGCGGCGGAGCTGGACGACGCGCCTTCTACCGAAGCGGGTGCTTTTGTTACAGCCCCAGCTTCTCGGCGACCAGGTCGTCTACTTTAGCCAGCGCGTCGTCTAGCTTGAGCAGATCATTTCCTCCGCCCATGGCGCTGTCCGGCTTGCCGCCGCCCTTGCCGCCGCAGATGGCGGTGACATTCTTGATAATGTCACCAGCCTTGACACCCTTGGACACAGCCTCCTTGCCGCAGACAGCCAGGAAGGTGATCTTGCCGTCGTTGACAGCGGACAGGACGGCCACCACATTGGGCTGCTTGTCCCGCAGCATGTCGCCCATCTGGCGCAGCTTGGCCGCGTCGGCGTTGGGCAGGGTGGCGGTGAGCACCTTCAGCTCGCCCAGATCGTGGCCGCCCATGAGAAAACGCTCGGTCTCGCCAGCGGCCTCCCTGGCCTGGAACTTCTCGACGGTGTGCCGCATCTCCCGCAGCTCGGCCATATTCTGCTCGGCCTTCTCGCGCAGCTCGGCGGGCTTTGCCTTGAGGACGGCGGCGGTCTCAAAGAGAAGGGACTGGGCCCGGTTCATGGTCTCTAGGGACTTAAGGCCGGTGGTGGCCTCGATGCGCCGGACGCCGGAGGCCACGGAGAACTCGCTGTCGATGTGGAATACGCCCACCTTGGCGGTGTTGTCCAGGTGGGTGCCGCCGCAGAACTCCACCGAGAAGCCCTGGCCCATGTCCACCACCCGGACGGTGTCGCCGTACTTCTCGCCGAACAGGGCGATGGCGCCACGCTGCTTGGCCTCCTCGATGGGGAGCACCTCGGTGCTCACCTCGTAGCCCTCCAGCACCGCCTCGTTGACCAGGGCGGACACCTGGGAGAGCTCCTCGGCGGTGAGGGCGGCGAAGTGGGTGAAGTCGAAGCGCAGCTTGTCGGGCTCCACCAGGGAGCCGGCCTGGTGCACGTGGTCGCCCAGCACCTTGCGGAGCACGGTGTCCAGCAGATGGGTGGCGGAGTGGGCCCGCATGACGGCTTTGCGGCGCTTGACATCAATGGAGGCAGAGACGGTGCCGCCCACCTTCAGCACGCCCTGGGTCAGCTTGCCGGTGTGCATATACTTGCCGCCCTTGTTCTTCTGCACGTCGGTGACCTGGAAGGTGACGCCGTCGGCGGAGATGACGCCGTGGTCGGCCACCTGGCCGCCCATCTCGGCGTAGAAGGGGGTCTTGTCCAGCACCACGATGGCCTCCACGCCGGGCATGAGCTCCTCGGCCTGCTCGTTCTCCACCACCAGGGCCACCACCTTGGCGTCGTCAATGGCGGTGTGGTCATAGCCCACAAACTGGGTCTCGGGCACATCCTTGCCGAACTCCACGCCGGCCCAGCCCAGATCGCCCAGGGCCTCCCGGGCCTTCCGGGCGCGCTGGCGCTGCTCGTCCATCTGATTGTGGAACTCCGCCTCGTCCAGCTTCATGCCCTGCTCCTCCACCATCTCCAGGGTCAGGTCGATGGGGAAGCCGTAGGTGTCATACAGCTTAAAGGCGTCGGCGCCGGAGAAGGTGCTCTCCCCCTTGGCCTTGTGCCCGGCGAGCATGTCGCCAAAGATCTTCAGGCCGCTGTCGATGGTCTTGGCGAAGTTCTCCTCCTCGGTGCGGATGACCTTGGTGATATAGTCCTGCCGCTCCCGCAGCTCGGGATAGTGGCCCTCGTTCTCATGGATAACGGTGTCGCACACCTCGTAGAGGAAGGGCTCGTTGACGCCCAGCAGCTTGCCGTGGCGGGCGGCCCGGCGCAGCAGACGGCGGAGCACGTAGCCCCGGCCCTCGTTGGAGGGGAGCACGCCGTCGCAGATCATGAACACGGAGGAGCGGATGTGGTCGGTGATCACCCGCAGAGACACGTCCTTGGCGGCGGTCTCGCCGTAGTGGGCGTGGGTGATCTCGGACACCTTGTTGGTGATGTTCATGACGGTGTCCACGTCAAACAGGGAGGCCACGTTCTGGCACACGCAGGCCAGCCGCTCCAGGCCCATGCCGGTGTCGATGTTCTTCTGCTTGAGCTCGGTGTAGTGGCCCTCCCCGTCGTTGTCGAACTGGGAGAACACGATGTTCCACACCTCGATATAGCGGTCGCAGTCGCAGCCCACGGTGCAGCCCGGCTTGCCGCAGCCCCACTCGGGGCCCCGGTCGTAGTAGATCTCGGAGCAGGGGCCGCAGGGGCCGGAGCCGTGCTCCCAGAAGTTGTCCTCCTTGCCGAACTTGAAGATGCGCTCGGCGGGGATGCCGATCTCCTCGTTCCAGATGCGGAAGGCCTCGTCGTCGGCGGGGGTGGTCTCGTTGCCGGCGAACACGGAGGGGTAGAGCCGGTCGGCCTCCAGGCCCACCCACTCGGGGGAGGTCAGGAACTCCCAGGCCCAGTGGATGGCGTCCCGCTTGAAGTAGTCGCCAAAGGAGAAGTTGCCCAGCATCTCAAAGTAGGTGCCGTGGCGGGCGGTGTGGCCGATGTTCTCGATATCGCCGGTGCGGATGCACTTCTGGCAGGTGGTCACCCGGTGGCGGGGCGGCTCCTGCTCCCCGGTGAACCAGGGCTTCATGGGCGCCATGCCGCTGTTGATGAGCAGCAGGGAGGCGTCGTTCTGGGGGATGAGGGAGAAGCTGGGCAGGCGCAGATGCCCCTTTGTCTCAAAGAATTTCAGGAACATCTCGCGCAGCTCGTTGAGGCCGTAGTTCTTGTGCATGGACAGACCAAACTCCTATCTGTAAAAAAATAAGCTCCGCCCCGGTTAGGGGCGGAGCAGGTTCACTCCACGGTACCACCCTAATTTGCCCCGGAAGGGGCATCTCAGTCATCCGGTAACGGGGATGGGGCGTCCCGGTCGTCCCGGGCAGCTCGGAAGTGGCGTGCAGGCCCGTGTCGCGGAGGGCTCTCACCGTCCCCTCTCGCTCGGCGCGGCGTGGCCTGCTTGGCTTCGTCATCGCGTTTCTTGTGATAGCTGAATTATTTTATCACATTTTTCGCCGTTGTCAACCGCTTTTTCGGCAGGAGCGAGCCCAAAAAGAAGAGCATGGGCGGCAGCAGGCCGGCCAGGAACATGGCCGCGAACCAGGCAGAGGACTGGAAAAAGGCGTTTACCCCGGCGTCCCTCAGGGAGCCTGAGAGCAGATCCAGGGTGAGGAGCATGAACAGGGCGGAAGGGCTGGCCAGCAGAAAGGAGAGGGCCAGAAGGGCAAAGCCCGTGAAGGCGAGGGGGAACAGCGCCTCCCGCCCCGAGAAGAGCAGCAGAAGGCCGCAGCCCCCGAAGGCCCAGCCCCAGGCGCACAGGGCGGGATAGAGCACTGCCTTGCAGCCGGTTTTCCGGTCTGGGCGGGGCCAGCCCCGCAGGCGGGAGACCACCCAGCCTGCGGGCACATAGAGGGCCATCAGCAAGAGGACATACCAGGAAAAGAGGGCGCGGCCGTGCGCGCAGTCGGGCAGGCCGGCCAGCCCCAGCCATCCCATCCAGCCCAAAAGGGAGAGGATAAAATGTCCGGCGGCGAATCCGCCGACGCGGCCGGGGACGGTTCCTCTTGGTTTCAGACAGCATCACCTCTTGCGGCCAGTATACGCCACAATAAACTGTATGTCAACATAAATTTAATGAAAAACAATAAAAATAAATTGAGAAGCAGGGCGGCCTCATGGGCCGCCTTGCTGTGCATGATTAGGACGCCGGGGTTTGTTTGGAAGGGTTCCGCCGGAACAGGGCGAACAGGTTGCACTCCCGGCAGGCAGAGGAAAAGCTCTGGCCGGTAAAGAGCCAGCACAGGGGCTTGACGGACATGAGCAGGGCCACGCCCACCAGGCAGCTGAGCAGGATGGCCAGATAGTAGCCGAGCTGGAGGGGGATGGTGTCCACCGCGGGGGTGATCCAGGCTGTCCACGCCTTCTGCCAGAACTGGATGGCCATGGGGTGTACCAGGTAGACGCCGAAGGACAGCCCGGACAGGGCGGTGAGGGCCCGCCCGCTGCTCCGGCCCTCCCCATAGGAGCGCGCCAGCAGGAACAGGGCCGCGGCCAGCACGGCGGTAAAGAGATGCAGATAGCTCTTGATGCGCTCGTCGTAGACGCCGGTGCGGCTGGTGAGCCAGAAGGTGCCGGCGGCGATGACGGCAAAGCTGGCCGCCGTCACGCCCCACAGCGCCCCCCGGCGGGGGAGCTTTTGCAGCCGGGCCAGCCGGGCGCCCAGAAGGAAGTAGCCCAGATAGCCGCCCACAAAGTCCAGATTCAGCGTCCAGTGGACGGTGAGGGCGCTCTGCCAGGGGCCGGCGGGGGCCAGATCGCAGAGGGTGTCCATGCCGATGGTGGCGATCAGCCACAGGCCCACCAGGTAGTTCCAGTGGGCCTCGCTCAGCCCGTCGGTCATCTTCTTGAGCAGCGGAGAGACCAGATAGATGGGCACCAGGGCGTACAAGAACCAGTAGGGCACCATCACCGGCGTGTTGAGCAGGGGAATGAGCTTATCCAGGGCGGCCTGGGGGCCGGAGAGCACGCCGGCCAGGGCGATGACGACACCCGACCAGGCCAGCAGAGGGATCAGCACCTTGGGCAGGCGGCGGCGAAACAGGGTGCCCAGCTCCGCCGTCCGGGGGTGGGACAGGAGCAGCGCACCGGAGAGCATGAAGAACAGGGGCACCGCCGCCGTGGCCAGGGAGGAGAGCAGGTTGGAGAAGTGCCACAGGGGGGTGCCAAGCTGGCGCAGGGCGCCTGCCGCGGTGTGGAGGTAGACCACCCCCACCATGGAGGCCACCCGCAGCAGATCGTAGTCCCAGCGGCGTCGGGACAGCGCGCTCACAGGCCCACCGCCTTCCGCCGCAGGAGGGACAGGGGCGGGGCCTGGACAGGGAGCCTCAGACGGAAGGGCATCTGGGGCTTCCGGGCCTCCAGGATGGGCAGGCCGTCCCCGTCGGTCAGGCCCTCCGCCCGGAAGGAGACGGGGCGCACGCCGGGGCCCACCAGCTCCAGCTCGTCCCCCTCGGCAAACTTGTTGCGCAGCTCACACAGGGCGGCGCCGTCGGGGGCGCAGGAGGTGACCACCCCCACCACCTGCCAGTCCCGCAGGTAGCGGGCGTGGGCGGTGTGCTGCCCCGGCTCGCCGTAGTAGAAGCCGGTGGAGTAGGGGCGGTGGCTCACCTTGTCCACCTCGGCCCGCCACACCGGATCCAGCGGCTCCCCGGCCTGGGCGGCATCAATGGCGTGGCGGTAGGCGGCGGTGACAATGGCGGCGTAGTAGGCGCTCTTGGCCCGGCCCTCGATTTTCAGGGAATCCAGTCCGGCGTCCATCAGCTCGGGCACGTGGTCGATCATGCACATGTCCCTGGAGTTGAGGATGAAGGCCCCGCCCGCGTCCTCCCCGATGGGGAAATACTCGCCGGGGCGCTTCTCCTCCACCAGGGCGTACTGGTAGCGGCAGGGCTGGGCGCAGGCGCCCCGGTTGGCGTCCCGCCCCGTCATGTAGTTGGACAGCAGGCAGCGGCCCGAGTAGCTGACGCACATGGCCCCGTGGACGAAGGCCTCCAGCTCCAGCGCCGGGGGGGCCTTGGCCCGGATCTCCCGGATCTCGTCCAGGGACAGCTCCCGGGCCAGGATCACCCGGCTGGCCCCCAGCTCATACCAGGCGGCCGCCGCCTGGTAGTTGGAGACGCTGGCCTGGGTGGAGATGTGGGCCTTCACGCCGGGGGCGTGCTTTTTCAGCAGGGAGAGCACCCCCACGTCGGCCAGGATGGCGGCGTCCACCCCTGCCGCCTGGAGGAACTCCAGCCACTCCGGCAGGCGGGCCGCCTCGTCGTTGCGGGGCATGGTGTTGCAGGTGACGTGGACGGCCACTCCCCGGCTGTGGCACAGCTCTACGGCCTGCTTCAGCTCCTCGGGGGTGAAGTTGCCCGCGAAGGAGCGCATACCGAAATCGGGGCCCGCCAGATAGACGGCGGCGGCCCCGTAGGCCAGGGACATGCGCAGGCGCTCCATGTCCCCGGCAGGGGAGAGCAGTTCGATTGTTTTCTCAGCCATTTTGATACCGCTCCTGTGAGGCGATAAAGTTCTGCTGTTCCCGGTAGGTGGCGAAGAAGTGGTGCTTTCCGTCGTCCCCCAGGGCATAGAAGTAGTACCTGGTGGAGTCGGGGTACACCGCGGCCTTCAGCGCATCTACACCGGGGCTGGCGATAGCCGTGGGGGTGAGGCCCTTGTGGGTCCGGGTGTTGTAGGGGGTGTCGGCGTTGAGGTCCACCTCGGTGCCGCCGGTGGCGTAGAGGATGGTGGCGTCGATGTTCAGATAGCCCGCCGTCTCGCTGGTGGGGTTGTCCAGGCGGTTGTAGATGACCGAGGCAATCTTGGCCTGGTCGGAGCCGTCGGTCTCCTTCTCGATCATGGAGGCCACGGTCACCACGTCCTGGATGGTGCGGCCGTCGTTCTGTACCTCCTGGCGCATCTCGTCGGTGAAGATCTCGTCAAAGCGGAGGATCATCTTGTTGAGCACGCTCACCGGTTCCTCGCCCATATAGAACTCGTAGGTGTCGGGGAACAGGTAGCCCTCCAGCCGCTTGGGATCGCCCAGGGGCACCACGCCCTTGAGGAAGGAGAACTTGAAGTCGTAATTGGCAGCGGCCTCCTCCAACTGCTCCACCGTGGACACCCCCTTTTCCTCCAGCAGAGCAAAGATCTGGGCCTCTGTCATGCCTTCGGGTATGGTGACGGTGGTGGTCATGCGGTTGGCGGAGGAGGAGCCCATGCTGGAGATGAGGGCCCGGTAGTCCATGTCGGTGTTCAGCTCATAGGTGCCCGGGGTGATCTTGGCCCCCTCCTCTCCGGCCTTGCCGGAGGTGTGTGTCAGGGAACAGAAGAGCTTGAACACCATCTTGTACTCGATGAGGCCCTGTTCCTCCAGCTTGTCGGCCACCTGGCCCACCGTGTCCCCCTCGTCGATCTCCACCACGGCGGTAAGGGCGGGCTTGTTGAGGGCCAGCACATCGTTGGCCCAGATCCAGCCCACGCCGGCCAGGAGGGCGGAGATGCCAAGCACAAAAATGACATAGAGCAGCACACCCCAGCCACCGAGACGCTTTTTCCGGCGGCGGGGGGCGGAGCGGCGTTCTCCCTCCGGGTGGGAGGGGGCGACCCGCCTGCCGCCGTGGCCGCTCCTCGACTGGGCCGGCCGGCGGCCCTCATTCCGGTATTCTTCCTGAGACATAGGTTCAACTCCTAACGAAAAAACAGATGACCCGCCGGGAACCACTTTGCCGCCCCCCACATAGTATGAGCCAGATAAAACAAGTGAGGTGAATCAAGAATGTGCTGTGGTAACAATGGTTGGGGCGGCGGCAACGGCTGCGGCTGCCTGTGGATCATCCTGATTATCATCATCCTTTGCTGCTGCTGCGGCGGAAGCTGGGGCGGCAGTGGCTGCGGCTGCAACTGTGGCTGCAACAACAACTGCGGGTGCAACGACGGCTGCTGCTGAGCCGTTTACGTACCGTCCGGCGGGGGGGGGGGGGGGGGGGGGGGGGGGGGGGG
>NZ_CAXSQB010000067.1:9973-15998 GCF_964239415.1 Clostridium sp. ATCC BAA-442
GCCTTTGGGCCCCGCTCCTCTGCGCATCCGCCCGGTACAGGCCGTGCTCGGTGAGCACCAGCTCCACCCCCCGGTCATGGGGGGCGCGGGGGACTTGGGGCAGCAGCAGCGCCGTCCGGCACAGGGCGGCGGTACAGCCGGCGTAATCCGCCAGCCAGCGGTCATAAAAGCCGCCCCCCTGGCCCAGACGGCCGCCGGAGGGGTCGAAGGCCAGACCGGGCACCAGCACAAGGCCGATGGCGTCCTTGCCCACCAGGGGGCAGTCCTCCCCCGGCTCCAGCATCCCGTAGGGGTGGGGGATCAGCGCGCTGTCCGGCCGGACAAGCCGGGCCTCCAGGCCATGGCCCGGCAGACAGCGGGGCAGGCAGACCGCCTTGCCCCGCGCCCAGAGGGCGGGGAGGAGGCGGGCGGTGTCGGGCTCGCCCCCCATGCCGTGGTAGAGCAGCAGGGTATCCGCCGCCTCCACCTGGGGCAGGGCCAGAAAGCGGGCGAACAGGGCGTCATCGCTCGCCCGCCGGACCTGGGGAGAGAGCTCTCTCAGATATTGGCGGGCCCGGCGGCGCAGCTCCGCCTTCTCAGCCGTGGTAGTGGACGGCATGGCAGACCTGCCGGGCGGCCTCTGCCCCCTTGAGCACCTCCACCAGCTTCAGGCCGAAGGGGAAGGAGGAGCCGGCGGCCTCGCCGGTGATGATGTGGCCGTCCGCCACCACGGGAGCGCCCTTCTGCACCACGGCGGAGCCCATCAGCTCCTCCATGCCGGGGTAGCACACCGCCCTGCGCCGGTCCAGAAAGCCCAGGTTGGCCAGAATGGTGGGGGCGGCGCAGATGGCGGCCAGCCACCGGCCCTCGTCGTAGCAGTGTTGAATCAGGGCCTGTACGTGGCGGTCGCCCTGGAGCACCTCCACGCCCCCCAGACCGCCGGGGAGCACCAGCATATCCACCGCCTCCCGGTCCAGCTCGGCCAGGGTCAGGTCGGCGGTGACAGTGACGCCGTGGGCGCTGGTGACGGCGGGGCCGTCCACGCCTACCAGTCGGACCTCAATGCCTGCCCGGCGCAGCAGATCGGCGGGCACCAGGGCCTCGCTCTCCTCAAATCCGGTTCCCAACAGAATCGCTACCATGTGAAACAGCACCTTTCTTTTCTGTTCTTCTATCCTAAAATACGGGCGGCCACCGCCCAGATGTCACGGTGAATGTCCTCTGTGGAGCGGAGCGCACCCGCCCCGTCTACACAGGGGATTTTGACCCAGCCCAGACAGTCCGCCGCCCGGAGGGCGGTTTTGCGGCACAGGGCGAGATAGCCGGTGTCCACCTCGTGGATGTCACCCTTGGTATGGGTGGACGCCTCCCGGCTGCGGAGGAGGCGCACCGCCTGCTCCGTGGGCATGTCCAGATAGACCACCAGATCGGGGAGGGGCAGGCCCAGCTTGCCGCACTCGAAGTCAAACAGCCAGCGGAAAAAGCCCTCCCACTCCGCCTCGGGCAGCTTGCTGGCCTGGTGGACGGCGTTGGAGGTGGTGTACCGGTCGGAGAGCACCAGCCCGCCGCCCCGGTAGTAGTCCCCCCACACCTTTTTCCATGAGGCATAGCGGTCCACCGCGTAAAAGGTGGAGGCCGCGTAGGGATTCACGTCGGAGGGGTGGGAACCGAACTCCCCGTTCAGATACATTTTCAAAAGGGCGGAGGAGGGCTCCTGGTACTGGGGGAAGATCAGCCGCCGGAAGGGGCGTCCCTCCCGCTCCATCCGCTCACAGAGCATGCGGAACTGGGTGGACTTGCCCGACCCGTCGGTGCCCTCAAACACAATCAGCTTTCCCTGCATGCTCACTTCCCCCGCAGCCGGGCGCCCGCCGCCTGGACCAGCACCAGAGGCAGCTTGGCCATGCGTCCGATGCGCTTCGGTTCCTTGACCAGGCGGTAGAGCCACTCCAGCCCCAACTTCTGAAAGCCCTCCGGGGCCCGCTCCACCACGCCGGCGAACACGTCCAGGGAGCCGCCCAGGCCCACCATCAGGTGGGCGCCGGTGGCGGGGCCGTGCTCCACCATCCACAGCTCCTGCTTGGGGGCCCCCAGGCAGACGAACACCACGTCGGCGGCGGCGGCCCTGATCTCCTCCACCACCGGGCCGTCCTCCCGGAAATACCCGTCATGGGTGCCGCAGACGATGAGGCCGGGGTGGGCGTCCTTCAGGTTGGCGGCGGCCAGCTCCGCCACGCCGGGCTTGGCCCCCAGCAGGAAGAGCCGCTTGCCGTGCCGGGCCATCCACGCCAGCAGCCGCTGGGCAAAGTCGATGCCCGGTACCTTGCCCTTCAGCGGGCGGCCCAGGATTTTCGCGGAGTAGACCACCCCCACGCCGTCGGCCAGCACCAGATCGGCCCCCAGCAGGGCCTGCCGGAAGGCCGGATTGTGCTTGGCGGCCAGCAGAAACTCCGGGTTGGGGGTGACCGCGTAGTGGAAGCCCCCGGCCTCCACCAGGGCTGCGCCGGCCGCCGCAGCCTCCTCCAGCGTCAGGTCGTCGAAGCCGACGCCCAAAACATCAGTCCTCAAAATACATTGCCTCCGATTGGAATTCTGTCCATAATTTCATGCCATTTTACCATAGATAGCGAAAAAAGTCCATGCGGAAACCGGGAAATCAGGGGCGGGAAAGATGAAGTTTCTGTGAAGAATCACCAAGTTCCCCGTTGACAAACCGGGCGGATGTGCTATAATAGGGCACAGCTAATTCTTTAGCTGTTAAAATTGCTAAAGAGCGGTAGGGATTGGAGGAACTCGATTATGAATGGAAGAAAACTGGCCGCTTTTGCCTTGAGCGGCGTTATGGCAGTCGGCCTGACCGCCTGCGGCGGAAACGGCGAACCGAATGAGTCTCCCGCCGGCGGCTCCGGGGGGGAGGCCTATTTGGTGGGTATCTGCCAGCTCGCCCCCCACGACGCGCTGGACGCGGCCACCAGGGGCTTCAAGGCGGCTCTGGTGGAGGCCTTCGGCGAGGATGGGGTGAAGTTTGACGAGCAGAACGCCGGCGGCGAGTACAACAACTGCGCCACCATCGTGGACGGCTTTGTGTCGGAAAATGTGGACCTGATGCTGGCCAACGCCACCTATTCGCTCCAGGCAGCCCAGTCCGCCACCGCCGACATCCCCATTCTGGGTACCGCCATCACCAACTACGGCATCGCCCTGGGCCTGGACAGCACAGAGGACAAGGTGCTGGGCGGCAACATCTCCGGCACCTCCGACCTGGCCCCGCTGGACCAGCAGGCCGCCATGCTCCAGGAGCTGTTCCCCGACGCGGAGAACGTGGGCCTGCTCTACTGCTCCGCCGAGCCCAACTCCGTGTTTCAGGTGGAGACCATCCAGGGCTATCTGGAGGAGATGGGCTACACCTGTACCCAGTACGCCTTTACCGACGTGAACGACCTCTCCGCTGTGACCCAGTCCGCCTGTGACGGCTCCGATGTGATCTATATCCCCACCGACAACACGGCGGCCAACAACACCGAAACCATCGCCAATGTAGTCATCCCCGCCGGGGTGCCCGTGGTATGCGGCGAGTCTGGCATCTGCTCCGGCTGCGGCGTGGCCACCCTCTCCATCAGCTATGAGGAGCTGGGCCGTATCACCGGTGAGATGGCCGTCCAGATCCTCACCGGCGAGGCGGACGTGTCCGAGCTGGCAATCCAGTACGACACGGCCGTGGCCAAGATGTATAACGCCGCGAACTGTGAGGCGCTGGGCATCACGGTGCCCGACGGCTATCAGCCCATTGAGTGAGGCGCAAACGTCAGAAAAACCGCGGGAATGGACCTCCATTTCCCGCGGCTTTTTGGCACGTGCCTGTCTGTAATCCACTTTCGAGCGGGAGGCATGAAGAAAGATGAATGTTTTGGTAAGCCTGTTCAACTCCCTGCCCGGCGCCGCGGGGCAGGGGCTGATCTGGGGCATTATGGCCATCGGCGTCTATATCACCTATAAAATATTGGATGTGGCCGATCTGACGGTGGACGGCTCCCTGGCCACCGGCGGCGCGGTGGCGGCCCTGTGCGTCAGCATGGGCTGGAACCCCTGGCTGGCGGTGCTGGCGGCGGTGCTGGCGGGTATGCTGGCCGGGCTGGCCACCGGTGTGCTGCATACCGCCTGCGGCATCCCAGCCATCCTGGCGGGTATTCTGACCCAACTGGCCCTCTACTCCATCAACCTGCGTATCATGGCCATCGGGGATGAAAATGCTACCACCAAGGCCACCCTGGCGGTGAGTGTGGACAAGAACGACCTGCTCCTGTCCTCCCGCTACGTGCGGGAGCCTGCGCTGAACAACCCTCTGCTGCTGCTGGTGCTGCTGACGGCGGCGGTGATCGCGCTGCTGTACTGGTTCTTCGGCACGGAGCAGGGCTCCGCCCTGCGGGCCACCGGCGCCAACCAGAGCATGGCCCGGGCCCAGGGCATCAACACCAACACCGCCAAGGTCCTGGGCCTGGTGGTGTCCAACGGCCTGGTGGCCCTGGCCGGCGGCCTGCTGGCCCAGTATCAGGGCAGCGCCACCATCGACATGGGCCGCGGCGCAATTGTCATCGGCCTAGCGGCAGTCATCATCGGCGAGGTGCTGCTGGACAAGGTGTTCCGTAACTTCGCCCTCAAGCTGCTCTCCGCGGTGATCGGCGCGATCATCTACTATGTGGTCATCACCGTGGTGCTCCGCCTGGGCCTGGAGTCCACCGATCTGAAGCTGCTCACCGCCCTGGTGGTGGCGGTGTTCCTGGCCGTCCCCTATTGGAAGGGCCGCTATTTCACCAAGCCCGTGCGGAAGGAGGGCGCTCCCCATGCTTGAAGTGCGCGAAATTTATAAGACCTTCAACGCCGGCACCATCAACGAGAAGCGGGCTATGAACGGCGTCACCCTCACCCTCAACGAAGGGGACTTCGCCACCGTCATCGGCGGCAACGGCGCGGGCAAGTCCACCCTGCTCAATCTGGTGGCGGGCGTCTACCCGGTGGACAGCGGCTCCATCGCCATCGGCGGGCAGAATGTGACCCGCCTGCCGGAGCACAAGCGGGCCCGGTTCATCGGCCGGGTGTTTCAGGACCCCATGATGGGCACCGCGGCCACCATGCAGATCGAGGAAAACCTGGCCCTGGCCGCCCGCCGGGGGCAGAGCCGCTCCCTCCGCCCCGGCATCACCCGCACCGAGCGGGAGCAGTACCGGGAGCTGCTGAAAATCCTGGATCTGGGACTGGAGGACCGGCTGACCAGCAAGGTGGGCCTGCTCTCCGGCGGCCAGCGGCAGGCCCTGACTCTGCTGATGGCCACGCTGAAGAAGCCCCGGCTCCTGCTGCTGGACGAGCATACCGCCGCCCTGGACCCCAAAACGGCGGCCAAGGTTCTGGACACCACGGAGAAGATCGTGCAGCGGGATAAGCTGACCACCCTCATGATTACCCATAACATGCGCGATGCCATCGCCCACGGCAACCGCCTGATCATGCTCTACGACGGCCGGATTGTGGTGGATATCGCGGGGGAGGAGAAGAAGAAGCTGACCGTGGAGCAGCTCCTCGCGCTGTTCAGCAAAGCCAGCGGCTCGGACGAGGCCGACGACAAGCTGCTGCTGTCGTAGCCGCTGGCTTCCCCATCGCAGATGGGGCGGCGCCTGCGCCGTGCAAGCGTTTTGCCGGAGGCAAAACCTTGCCGCGGGCGGAATTCACTTCCGCCCGCGCGGGATGAAATCCGGGGCCCCCGGCTGGCCTGGGCCGGCTGGGGCACAGCGGCTCGGACGAGGCCGACGACAAGCTGCTGCTGTCGTAGCCGCTGGCTTCCCCATCGCAGATGGGGCGGCGCCTGCGCCGTGCAAGCGTTTTGCCGGAGGCAAAACCTTGCCGCGGGCGGAATTCACTTCTGCCCGCGCGGGATGAAATCCGGGGCCCCCGGCTGGCCTGGGCCGGCTGGGCCACAGCGGTTCCGACGAGGCCGACGACAAGCTGCTGCTGTCGTAGCCGCTGGCTTCCCCATCGCAGATGGGGCGGCGCC
>NZ_CAXSQB010000068.1:0-13055 GCF_964239415.1 Clostridium sp. ATCC BAA-442
GGGGGGGGGGGGGGGGGGCTTGTTGCACTTGGGGCAGACGCGCTGCACCTTGCAGGCATAGATGGGGGCTTCCTTCTTGAGGATGCCGCCCTGCTCGCCCTGCTTACGGGGCTTGGTGTGGCGGGAGACGACGTTGATCTTCTCCACGACCACCTTGCCGGACTTGGGCATGACCTCCAGGACCTTGCCCTGCTTGCCCTTGTCCTTGCCGGACAGGACGACAACCAGGTCGTCCTTACGAATGCTCATCTTATTCATGTCTTCTCCTACCCCCTTACAGCACTTCGGGAGCCAGGGACAGGATCTTCATGTAATCCTTGTCGCGCAGCTCACGGGCCACGGGCCCAAAGATACGGGTACCGCGGGGATTCTTGTCGTCCTTGATCAGGACGGCGGCGTTCTCGTCGAAGCGGACGTAGCTGCCGTCAGCGCGGCGCACGCCCTTGACGGAGCGGACGATGACGGCCTTGACGACCTCGCCCTTCTTCACGGTTCCGCCAGGCTGTGCCTTGCGGACGGAAGCGACGACCACGTCGCCGATGTTGCCGAACTTGCGGCTGGAGCCGCCCAGCACGCGGATGGTCTTGATCTCCTTGGCGCCGGTGTTGTCGGCGACCTTCAGATAGCTTTCCTGCTGAATCATTCCGGCACCTCCTTACTTCGCCTTCTCGATGATCTCGACGACGCGCCAGCGCTTGTCCTTGGACAGGGGCCGGGTCTCCATGACCCGCACGCGGTCGCCGATGCCACACTCGTTCTTCTCGTCGTGCGCCTTCAGCTTATAGGTGCTCTTGACGATCTTCTTATACAGGGGGTGGGCCACACGGTCGGCAATGGCCACCACCACGGTCTTGTCCATCTTATCGGAAACCACCAGGCCGACTCTGGTCTTGCGGGAAGAAGTTCTGTTCTCCATGATCTCGTTCCTCCTTCTTATCGGCCTGCGAGCTGCTGCTCACGGATGATGGTCTTCACGCGGGCGATGTCGCGCTTGACCTCAGCAATCTTCACGGGGTTGTCGAGCTGGTTGGTGGCATGCTGAAGACGGAGCTGGAAGAGATCCTTCTTCAGGTCGCCCAGCTTGCTCTCCAGCTCAGCGGCGCTCATCTTGCGGATTTCAGTAGCCTTCATCTTCATTCACCACCATTCTCGGTCTCGGCGGTCTGCTTCGCCACGATCTTGCACTTGACAGGCAGCTTGTGGGAGGCCAGACGCAGGGCCTCGCGGGCAGTCTCCTCGGAAACGCCGGCGATCTCAAACATGACACGGCCGGGCTTGACCACGGCCACCCAGTACTCAGGGGAGCCCTTACCGGAACCCATGCGGGTCTCGGCGGGCTTCTCGGTGATGGGCTTGTCGGGGAAGATCTTGATCCAGACCTTACCGCCACGCTTGGTGTAACGGGTCATGGCGATACGGGCGGCCTCGATCTGGTTGCTGGTGATCCAGCAGGGCTCGGTGGCCTGCAGGCCGAAATCACCGTAGGTCACGGTGTTGCCGCGCATGGCCTTGCCCTTCAGGCGACCGCGGTGCACGCGGCGGTATTTCACTCTCTTAGGCAGCAGCATTAGTTGGAGCCTCCTTCCTTGGGAGCAGCGGGACGGGCGCCGCCCTGGGGACGGGCACCGCCCTGAGGACGGTTGTTGTTGAAGCCACCCTGGGGACGGCCGCCGTTGCGGTTAAAGCCGCCGTTGCGGTTGAAGCCGCCCTTGCGGTCGCCGTCACGCCGGTCGCGGCGGGGGCGGTCGGAGCGCTCCTTGAAGTTCTTGGTGTCCAGGGTACGGGGGGTGGTGCGCAGGGTCTGGGTCAGCACCTCGCCCTTGTAGATCCACACCTTCACGCCGATGCGGCCGTAGGTGGTGGCAGCCTCCGCAAAGCCGTAGTCGATGTCGGCGCGCAGGGTCTGCAGGGGAATGGTACCGTCGTGATAGTGCTCGGTGCGGGCGATCTCAGCGCCGCCCAGACGGCCGGACACCTGAGTCTTGATGCCGCGGGCGCCCATGCGCATGGCGCGGCCCATGGCGTTCTTCATAGCGCGGCGGAAGCCGATGCGCTTCTCCAGCTGCTGGGCGATGTTCTCAGCCACCAGTTGGGCGTTGGTGTCGACCTGCTTGACCTCCACGATGTTGAGGGCGACGGGCTTGCCGATCATCTTCTCAACGGTCAGGCGGTACTGCTCGATCTGCTCGCCGCCCTTGCCGATGACGACGCCGGGGCGGGCGCAGTGCAGGTAGATGCGAACCTTGGCGTTGTCGCGCTCGATCTCGATCTTGGGGATACCGGCGGAATACAGGGTCTTCTTCAGGTAGTCCCGGATCTTCTTGTCCTCCACCAGCAGGTCGCCGACCTTCTCGTTGCGGGCGTACCAGCGGGAGTCCCAATCCTTAATGACACCCACGCGCAGGCCGTGGGGATTCACTTTCTGTCCCATATTCTTCCTCCTCCCTTAGCGCTCAGCCACCGCGATGGTGATGTGAGAAGTGCGCTTGTTGATGCGATAGGCGCGGCCCTGGGCCCGGGGCATCATCCGCTTGATGATGGGGCCGGGGCAGGCGAACACCTGGGAAACATACAGCTTCTCGGGGTCCATCTGGTGGTTGTTCTCCGCGTTGGACGCGGCGCTCTTGAGGAGCTTCAGCAGCAGCTCGGAGGCAGCCTTGGGGGTGCCCATGAGGATGGCGTTGGCCTGGGCCACGCTCTTGCCGCGGATCAGGTCGCAGACGATCTGGACCTTACGGGGAGAGATACGGGCATATCTCAGATGTGCTTTCGCTTCCATGTTTCTCTCCTCCTCCTTACTTACCAGTCTTGCTGCCGGCGTGGCCGCGGAAGGTGCGGGTGGGGGCGAACTCGCCCAGCTTGTGGCCCACCATGTCCTCAGTCACGTAGACGGGCACGTGCTTGCGGCCGTCGTGCACGGCAAAGGTGTGTCCGACGAAGGAGGGGAAGATGGTGGAGGCGCGGCTCCAGGTCTTCAGGACCTTCTTCTCGCCGGTCTGATTCATTTCGTCGACCCGCTTCAGCAGCTCGGGGGCGCAAAAGGGGCCTTTCTTGATACTTCTGCTCATCTTTTACTGCCTCCCTTACTTCGCGTTGCGGTGCTTGACGATGAACTTCTCGGTGCGGTTCTTCAGCTTGCGGGTCTTGTAGCCCATAGCCGGCTTGCCCCAAGGAGTGACCGGGCCGGGACGGCCGACCGGGCTCTTGCCCTCGCCGCCGCCGTGGGGGTGGTCACAGGGGTTCATGACGGAACCGCGGACGGTGGGCCGCCAGCCCATGTGGCGCTTACGGCCGGCCTTGCCGATCTGGATGTTGGCCCAGTCGGTGTTGCCCACCTGGCCGATGGTGGCCTTGCACTCCTCGCGGACGTAGCGAACCTCGCCGGAGGGCAGACGCACCTGAGCCATGCCGTTCTCCTTGGCCATCAGCTGGGCGGCGTCGCCGGCGGCGCGGACGAGCTGGGCGCCCTTGCCGGGGTACAGCTCGATGCAGTGGATCATCTCGCCCACGGGGATGTTGGCGATGGGCAGGCAGTTGCCGGGCAGGATGTCGGCGTCGGGGCCGGTCATGATCTTGTGGCCGGCCTTCAGGTTCACGGGAGCCAGGATATAGCGCTTCTCGCCGTCCTCGTACTGGATCAGGGCGATGTTGGCGGAGCGGTTGGGATCGTACTGCAGGTTGATGACAGTAGCGGTGCCGTTCTTGTCCCGCTTAAAGTCGATGATGCGGTACTTCTTCTTGTTGCCGCCGCCGCGGTGGCGGACGGTGATACGGCCGTAGCTGTTGCGGCCGGCGTTCTTCTTGAGATTCTCGGTCAGGCTGCGCTCGGGCTTGGCCTTCTTGTCGATGCCCTCGAAGGCGCTCACGGTCATGTGGCGGCGGGAGGGCGTCGTGGGCTTATAAGTCTTGATAGCCATTGTTCGTTATCCTCCTTACACCATGCCTTCGAAGAACTCGATGGTCTTGGAATCCTCGGTCAGGGTGACCATGGCCTTCTTCCAGGAGGGACGGCGGCCAGCCGGGAACCGGCCGGTGCGCTTCTCCTTGCCCTGCATGTTCAGGGTGTTGACCTTGGCGACCTTCACGCCGAAGATCTCCTCGACGGCCTTCGCGATCTCGATCTTGTTCGCGCTCTTGGCAACCTCGAAGGTGTACTTCTTGGCCTCGGTCTCCGCCATGGACTGCTCGGTGATGATGGGGCGCTTGATGATATCATAAGCGGTGGTAGCCATTACGCAAACACCTCCTCGATGACGGCCAGGGCCGCCTTGTCAACGATAAACTTGCCGGCGTTCACGATGTCGTAAACGCTCAGGATCTTGGCGGTGGTGGTGACCACGCCGGGGATGTTCCGGGCGGACTTGATGACGGTCTCGTTCACCTCGGGGGTGACGACGACGGCCTTCTTGGCGCCGACGGTATCCAGGAAGCCCTTCATGGCCTTGGTCTTGACCTCGTCCAGGTTCAGGCTGTCCACGACGACGATGTCGCCGGAGGCGGCCTTGGCGGAGAGGGCGGACTTGAGGGCCAGGCGCTTGACCTTCTTATTCAGCACGTAGCTGTAGTCGCGGGGCTTGGGGGCGAACACGATGCCGCCGTGGGTCCACTGGGGGGCGCGGGTGCTGCCCTGACGGGCGCGGCCGGTGCCCTTCTGGCGCCAGGGCTTAATGCCGCCGCCGGAGACCTCGGCGCGGGTCAGGGCGCTCTGGGTGCCCTGCCGGCAGTTGGCCAGGTGGTTCTTGACCACCTCGTGGACGACGGTCTGGTTGGGCTCGATCCCGAACACAGCTTCGGAGAGCTCCACCTCGCCGACCTGCGTGCCGGCCATGTTCACAAGAATTGCCTTAGGCATTTGGTTTCTCTCCTTTCTTACTTGTTACGGGCGGAAGCCTTCTGGGGATTGACGCGGGCGGAAGCCTTCTGCGGGTTGCTGGAGATACCAGCGGCGGCGCCCTTCTCCTTGACGTTGATCACGGAGTTGCGCAGATACACGATGCCGCCCTTGGGGCCGGGAATCGCGCCGCGGACGGCGAGGATGCCCAGCTCGGCGTCCACCTTCACCACGTCCAGATTGAGGACGGTGACCTGCTCGTTGCCCATCTGGCCGGCGCCGATCTTGCCCTTGAAGATGCGGGAAGGATCGCTGTTGGCGCCCATGGAGCCGGCGTGGCGGACCACAGGACCGGAGCCGTGGGTCTCCTTCAGACGGTGAGCGCCGTGGCGCTTGATGACGCCCTGGTAGCCGTGGCCCTTGCTGATGCCGGTCACGTCCACGCGGTCGCCCTCGGCGAACACGTCCACCTTCACCTCGTCGCCCACGTTCATCTCGGCGGCCTTGGCCAGCTTGAACTCCTTCAGGGTCTTCTTGCGGGCGTCGCCGGCCTTCTTCAGGTGGCCCAGCTCAGGCTTGGTGAGCTTGCGCTCCGCCACGTCGCCGTAGCCGAGCTGAACGGCGTTGTAGCCGTCCTTCTCCTCGGTCTTCTTCTGCACCACGGTGCAGGGGCCAGCCTCAATAACGGTGACCGGGATGACCTTGCCGTCGGCGTCAAAGATCTGCGTCATGCCGATCTTCTTGCCGATAATGGCCTTTTCCATGATAGTTCCTCCTTAATAAGGTTATTGGTTGAAAAACGTGGGCATTGGCTCCCATTGGTTTTCCAACTTGACCCGTCCGCCTCAAAAGCGCGGCGGACTGCGGGTACACAAAGGTAATTGTCTGAGATGGCTGTGTCACGCTGCGAAGCCTTCGCAACGTCACGCTGTTCATCGCTCCGTGAAAAATGCCGCTCCGCCTTTGGCGTCGCCTGTTTTTTCACCTGCGCGATTCACTGCGTGCCTGCTCCCGGCTTCTCCGCGCTTCGTTACAGCTTGATCTCGATCTCGACGCCGGCGGGGAGCTCCAGGGACATCAGGGCCTCCACGGTCTTGGGGGAGGGCTTGAGGATGTCGATGAGGCGCTTATGGGTGCGGCGCTCGAACTGCTCGCGGGAATCCTTGTACTTATGGACGGCGCGCAGGATGGTCACGACCTCCTTCTTGGTGGGCAGGGGGATGGGGCCGGACACGGACGCGCCGGTGCGCTTGGCGGTCTCCACGATCTTCTCAGCGCTCTGGTCGATGAGCTGGTGATCGTAGGCCTTCAGGCGAATGCGGATCATTTCTTTCTGAGCTGCCATTGTGGTTCCTCCTTAAAAACATACGAAGTGGTGGGTTGAGCACGCTTCGTACGGTGAGAAATCTTCAGTACACGTTTCCGTGCGTATCACTCCGTGACATGAAGAAAACCGGCACAAGCAGGCCGGTTTACTCCCTGCGCGGCGATATACGCCGTGCACGGACTCCTCAGCCGCCCGATTCTAGCTCGGACATACTCCGCGGAAGTTACCGGCTCGCGCCGCAATCTCCCGCATCATCGCAGACTGCGCCCCTTTACAGGCGCTCTGTTATAATACCTGAAAAATCCCGTCCTGTCAATAGATTTTTCCGGTTTTCGTAAAATTTATTTCTTCACTGGGTCCTTGGCCCGGCAGCCCAGCCAGGAGGACAGCACCAGCAGCAGGAATGCGCCGAAATAGAACCAGAACACCTGTCCGGTCCACATGGCCACAATAGCGCCCAGGCGCAGAAGGGGCAGATAGAAGAACTGGGTCAGCAGGCCCACTGCGTTGTCCCAGTAGGCGTGAAGGGACAGCTCCTGCACCCCCAGCAGCACCAGCACCACCAGCGCTGGAAGGTTGATGCACAGCATGGTGAGCGCCATGCCCCTCTTGGAGCCCTTGAAGCCAAACGTGCCGGAGACCACCATCCACAGCGTCAGCACGGCCAGACCTACCACGATGTAGAACCAGGCGCCCATCTGGGCAAAAATTGTCGTCATCCCCAGACTGAGCAGCCATCCCAGCAGGAAGGGGCTCAGTCCCACCAGAAACAGCACCGCGGCTTTGCGCATGCAATCACACCTCTTTCATCATACGGCATTTTTTACCGCTGCACAGCATACCACACCCCGGCGGCCTCTGTCAACCGGGTCGCCGGGGCGCGCCTTACGGCAGCAGCACGTCCGCCAGCCGCCGCTTCATCTCCGCGGCGTCGATGGCCGTGCCGGTGAAGTGCTCCAGGGAGAGCACCGCCTGGTTGACCAGCAGTCCGAAGCCGTTGGCGGTCTGGTGCCCCCCCTCCCTGGCCCGGCGGAGCAGCTCAGTCTCCGCGGGGGCGTAGATGAGATCCACCACCGGCGCCCCGGCGGGCAGGGCGTCCAGGAAGGAGAACTCCTCAAACTGCCCTGCCGCCCCCTCCATACCCAGGGAGGTGCAGTTGACCAGCAGCCCGCACTCCGCCGCCTCCCGCCGCAGGGTATCCGGGTCGAAGCCGGCGGGGCGCCGGCGGGCCGGCTCGTGGGCGCAGAGGGCGGTGGCCTTGTCCGCGGTGCGGTTGCACACTACCACCTCCGCCCCGGCCTGGGCCAGCTTGAGGCACACCGCCTTGGCCGCCCCCCCGGCCCCCAGCACCAGCACCCGCTTCCCGGCAGGGTCGATGCCCTCGTCGTTCAGGGCGCGGAGAAAGCCCGCCCCGTCGGTGTTGTAGCCATAGGCCCGGCCGTCCCGGATACAGACGGTGTTCACCGCGCCGAAGAGGCGGGCATCCCCGTCCAGCTCGTCCATCAACTCCACCAGCTCCTCCTTGTGGGGCATGGTGGCGTTGAACCCGGCATAGCCGGCAAATTTGGCGCATTCCAGCCACTCCCGGCATCTCCCCCGGGGCACCGGCTGGCAGAGGTAGACGTAGTCCAGCCCCAGGGCGGCCAGCATGGTGTTCTGAATCAGCGGGGACTTGGAGTGGAGCACCGGCTCGCCGATGACGCAGAGCTTTTTCGTGCTGTTTTTCACTTCCACCTGCATGTGCGGGGCCTCCTTTTTGGGTTCGGGCCGCAGATCGGGGAGGGCGGCGTTCACCCCCAAAGCGATAAGCAGGCCCACCACCGTCTCAATGATGCGGGCGGCGGCATAGTAGTACCGGGTCACGCCGGTGACGCCGGTGATGAGAATGACGCAGGGCAGGATGCACGCCATGCCGCAGGCGGTGGGCCGCTTGAGCAGCAGGCAGATCCACACCCCCGCCACGCACACCGCCCCCAGGGCGGGTATGCGTACCCAGGGATCGTCCAGGGCGGCGCCCAGCAGCAGGGTGGCGGTACCCAGGGCTCCGCCCACCGCCACGCCGATGAGGCGGGAGAGGCCCTGCTGGATGGTCTGGCCAAGGGTGGACTGGGTGCAGATGATGCAGGCGATGCAGGCATAGAGGGGGCCGAGCTGGCCCCACACGCCCCCCAGCGCCTCGTTATAGATGAGGCCGAAGGGCACGAAAATGGTATAGGACAGCATGACCGCCACGGCGGTCTTGACCACCCGCATACCGATGCGCGGCAGGGGCACGCTTTTCATCTTCTCCCCCTCCTCGATCCGCCGCAGCGGGTCAAAAAGTCCAGCAGCAGGCGGTTGAACGCCTCGGGCGCGTCCAGATTGACCACATGGGCCGCGCCGGGGAGCACCGCCGTCTCCGTCTCCGGCCAGGCCCGCTTCCAGTCCTCCATGTGCCGGGCGATGGTGCCGGTCCTGTCCCGCTCGCCCCGGCACACCAGCAGGGGCGCGTCGAAGGAGAAGTGTTTCTCGGGGTGGAGGCATTGAGCGATTCCCCGCCAGCCCCGGAGAAACTCCCGCCGGGTGAGCTGGTCGAACATGCGGCGTACCGCCGCCCGCCCCTCCTCTGTAGAAGAGCAGGCCATGGCCATAGCGCTTTTGAGACACCTCCACGGCCACACCCCCAGCAAGGGGGTGGAGGCCCGCAGGCCCGCCCGCTCCCAGCCGCTATAGCAGTCCAACAGAATAGGGGTAGCTCCGGCCACCAGGTATCCGGCGCAGCCGCCGAACTGCCAGGCGTACTCCTGGACGACATAGCCGCCCATGGACAGCCCCACAAGCACCGGGGCGCGGCAGCGTTCCTTCACCAGCACGGCCCGGAGGTCCTCGGCGGCCTGGGGGATGGAGAAGTCGGCACAGGGCCGGGAGTCCCCGTGGCCCCGTATGTCGAGATTGAGCACCGTCCACCCCTCCAGGGCAGCGAGCTGGGGCGCCCACATGGTGCGGTCCAGCCCGTAGCCGTGGAGGAGCACCACCTCCGTCCCCTCCCCCTGCCGGCAGTCGTAGGCGATCCGGCAGCCGTCAGAGCGGACGACTCTTGTCTCCCAGTCAGCCATGGGAGTTCTCTCTGCTTTCCTTCTCGTTCCAGAGAAAGTAGGACATGGCCGCCTCGTAGCCGTACAGGCCCAGGCCGCAGATCTGGCCCACGCAGGCGGGTGCGGTGACGCTCCTGTGCCGGAACTCCTCCCGCTGGTGGACGTTGGATATGTGCACCTCAATGCAGGGCACATCCACCGCCTTGAGGGCGTCCAGGATGGCGTAGGAGTAGTGGGTGTACGCCCCGGGGTTCAGCACGATGGCGTCGTACACGCCGTCGGCGGCGTGGATGGCGTCGAGAATGGCCCCCTCGTGGTTGGACTGGAAGCACTCCGCCGTGGAGGCGTGGGCGGCGGCGAACTCCTTCAGCCGCCGGCACAGGCTCTCATAGCTGTTCTCCCCGTAGATGCCCGGCTCCCGCTTCCCCAGCAGGTTCAGGTTGGGGCCGTTGATAATCAGAAACTTCACGCCTGACACTCCCTTTCATAAAGGGTCGCGATGCGCCCGGCCGCCTCGGCGGCCTGGGCGTGGCCCTCGATGATGTAGTCCGCCCACCGGCGGTAGATGGGCTCCCGCTGGCGAAACCGCTCCAGAAACGCCTCTTTTCCCCCCTGGCCCAGAGGGCGGCGCGCCATGGACACTGTGTCGTAGATCACGGCCGGCTCCCGGCTGAGCCAGAAGACCACGCCGCTGGCTTTGAGGGCGGCAATGGCCTCCGCCCGGGTGGGCAGGCCGCCGCCGCAGGCGATGACCAGCCCTCCCTCCCGGGCCAGCGCCCGGCTCACGTCCAGCTCACGGGCCCGGAAGCCCTCCTCCCCCTCCGACGCGAAAATCTCCGGGATGGTGCGGCCGGACGCCCGCTCGATGCGCTCGTCGGTGTCCACGAAGGCCAGGCCCAGCTTCTCCGCCGCCAGCCGCCCCACCGTGGACTTGCCGCAGCCCATCATGCCGATGAGGATGAGATTGTTCACGGCTCATACCCCCGGAAGTTCCCCAGGATACGGAACTCGGCGGCCAGCTGCCCCAGCTCGTGGAGCACGCCGTCCATCTCCGGGGCGGCGAGATCGCCGGTAAAGTCCAGGAAGAACAGGTATTCCCAGCCCCGGCCGGGAATGGGCCGGGACTCGATTTTCAGCAGGTTGAGCCCCTGGACGGCGAACACGGTGAGGATCTCGTGGAGGGAGCCGCTCTGGTGGGGCAGGCGGAACACGGTGCTGATCTTGTTGCGGCCGGGCCGCAGCTCCAGCACCGGGGACACCACCACGAACCGGGTGTGGTTCATGGCGTTATAGTTGACCCCCTCGGCCAGAATATGCAGCCCGTAGATCTCGGCGGCCCGTCGGGAGCAGATGGCGGCGGCGGCGCGGTCGCCGCTCCCGGCCACCTGCTTGGCCGAGCCGGCGGTGTCCAAGGTGGGCACCCGCCGCCAGCCCCGGTGGGCGTCCAGATACCTCTCGCACTGCATCAGCCCCTGCTCGTGGGAGTAGACCGTGTGGATGTCCTCCAGCGCCACGCCGGGCAGGGCCATCAGGCAGTGCTCCACCTTCACCTGGCACTCCCCCACCACGTAGTAGTTGTACTGGGCCAGCAGATCGTAGACCTGCCGGATGGAGCCGGTGGAGGAGTTCTCCACCGGGAGCACCGCGTAGTCGGCCTCCCCCCGCTCCAGGGCGGCGAACACGTCGGGGAACCAGGCCAGCCCCCGGCTGGACACCTCCGGGCCGAAGAAGCCCACGGCGGCCTCCTCGCTGTAGCACCCAGGCTCCCCCTGGTAGACCACCCGGGGGGCGGCCACCGGCTCCCGCCGGGCGGCCAGGGCCGCCGCATAGGCCGCATAGCCCGGCTCCTCCGCCCCCTCCCGCACCAGCTTGCGCTGCTGGCGGCGGGAAATGGCCATGATCTCCTCGTAGAGGGCCGCCACGTCCGCCTTGCGGGCCGGATCGTCGGTGAGGGCCGTCTTGGCGGCGATCACCTGCTTCTCCCGCCCGGCGTCCAGCACCGGGATACCCGCCCGCTGCTTGTACTCCCCCACCTTGCCGGTGACCGCCATCCGCTCCAGAAAGAGCTGCACCAGCTCCCCGTCGATGCGGTCGATCTCTTGGCGGTATTGCTCCAATTCGGTCATGTTCCCTCTCTCCTTTGTCTCCTCGAGGCGGCGGCCGGGCGCTTCCTTTCGGGCGGGTGTGGGCACCCGCCCCTACATTTAAACCTGGCCGCACGCTCCGCTGCCCCGCCTCTGCGCCATCGCGCGAGGCGGCCCTAAATTCCCAGCACCTCGCACGCCGCCAGCGCCGCCGCCGCACCCCAGAGCGCACTGCGCGCGCTCCGGGAACCCCACAGTTTATCTTCCTCGGCGGGAGTGAATCCCGCCTTCGGCAAGGTTTTGCCTCCGGCAAAACGCTTGGACGCCGCTTCCGCGGCGGCTCGCTCCCGCTCGCGCGAGGCGGCGGCCCTAAATTCCCAGCACCTCGCACGCCGCCAACGCTGCCGCCGCACCCCAGAGCGCACTGCGCGCGCTCCGGGGACCCCACATTTTATTCTCCTCGGCGGGAGTGAATCCCGCCTTCGGCAAGGTTTTGCCCCCGGCAAAACGCTTGGACGCCGCTTCCGCGGCGGCTCGCTCCCGCTCGCGCGAGGCGGCGGCCCTAAATCCCCAGCACCTCGCACGCCGCCAATGCTGCCGCCGCCTCGATTACGGGCACGGCGCGGGGGACGATGCAGGGGTCGTGACGGCCCTTGATCTCGATCTCCGTCTCCTCCCCGGTGCGGAGGTCCACGCTCTCCTGGGGCAGAGCGATAGAGGGGGTGGGCCGGATGGTGACCTCAAAGGTGACGGGCATGCCGTTGGTGATGCCCCCGTTGACGCCGCCGGCGTGATTGGTCTTGGTGACCACCCTTCCGTCCTTCACCTCGAAGGGGTCGTTGGCCTCGCTGCCCCGCATGAGGGAAAAGGCCACCCCCGCACCGAAGTCCACGCCCTTGACGGCGGGGACGGCAAAGAGGTGCTGGGCGAAGATACCCTCCACGTTGCGGCCGAAGTCGGGGGCCCCCAGCCCGGCGGGCAGGCCGAACACGGCGCACTCAATGGCGCCGCCCACGCTGTCCTGCTCATTTTTGGCCTCCAGAATGGCCTGGCGCATCTCCTCCCCCTTGGCGTCGTCCAGCACGGGGAAGGGCTTGGCCGCCACGGCCTCCAATGCGCCGGCGTCCTCCAGGGAGGCGTCGGTGATGCCGTAGATGGAGCTGATATGGGCGCCCACCCGCACGCCCCGTAGGGCCAGGAGCTGCCGGGCCACCGCACCGGCGGCCACCAGGGGGGCGGTGAGGCGGCCGGAGAAGTGCCCGCCGCCCCGGTAGTCCTGGCACCCCTGGCTCTTGACGAAGCCGGCATAGTCTCCATGGCCGGGCCGGGGGGTGTAGCGGATGGCCTCATAGTCCTGGGAGTGCTGGTCGGCGTTGGGAATGAGCATGGCCAGCGGCGCGCCGGTGGTCTTGCCCTCGAATACGCCGGAGAGCACCTGCACCGTGTCGCTCTCCCGGCGGGCGGTGGCGGTGGGGTCCTGGCCGGGCTTCCGCCGGTCCAGCTCCCGCTGAACGGCCTCCAGATCCAGCTCCAGGCCGGCGGGTACGCCCTCCAGCACCACGCCGATGGCCGGGCCGTGGGACTCACCGAAAATCATGTGTCGCATGTGGGTTCCCTTCCTTTGCTTTCTCAGGTTTTGTGCCGGGAGGCCCCGGCCTCCGGGCGGGTGTGGGCACTCGCCCCTACGGTATTCATACGAACGCGGCCGGATGCTTTGCGCTTTTGTGTAGGGGCGGGCC